>NZ_JRXI01000201.1:0-39777 GCF_000813645.1 Neochlamydia sp. TUME1
GATAGCCAATAGGACCACCTTTTTAAATTCCGCTTTAGCGACAAACTCAATCAAAATCATTCTCTTATTTAAGCTATCCAAATTGATTGGATGGAAGCAGCTAGAAGAAGAATTTGATAAGCTGTTTGTAGAAAAATAGGCCAACCAGCTAAGCCTGTAAGGTTAGCTGTAGGGCTCCTTACCTTGTAACACATGTATAGAATTTCTGATGAAAATGTGGTGTATCGGTGGGTAGAAAATGCTTACTGGCAATATTTTTGTGGGCATGGTTTTTGGCACCAGGCGCACCCATTCTACTTCTTTAATTAACACGAGTTATCGGATAAGGAAATAGCTGAAAAAAGACCTTCACATGTTTCAAAAGTATTTTGTACTAAAAAAGCTTAAAGCTAGAATGTCAAAATGGTTGAAAACGATAGCCACTTGTTAATCTCCATTAACATTGCATGTTCTTAAGGAAATCCTATTGTTGCCTCTCTTCTCACTTATGATATGCTTGCATTTCTTAAAATAAGACCTTCCTGAAATTACTTCGCTATACAATATAGTCGCTCCTTAAAGCACTTCAAAGAGCCTATCAAAGACTGCAAAATTTACACAGAAATTCTAAGTCTGTCTGAGGCAAGTTAGAAAATAAAATGTAATAAAATGGCTTACTGTCAGAAGTAGAGCCATAACACTTCAGGCTATGGGTTTAGCAAGAGGTCCTTTCTATAGGGGAGAAATTTTATGAAAGAGGGTGTCTGGCTCTTATAAAGCTTAATAAAGCTTTTATTTCAAGATTTGCGGCCCGATACAACGACTTTCAAGTTATCTAGCAATTCACAAATAAGAGATTGATGGACTTTAGAAATCGAGACATTTTTTTGATCAAGGATTGCAGTAAGCTTCTTGAGTTGTTGAATAGTATTTTCTCCCCAATTTGGTCCCCTTTTATCTTTGTCTTCTAAAGGAAAAAGTTCTCGAATTTTAATTAAGAGTTCAGCTTTTGTTTCCCCTTGATAAGACTCTACAAAATTTTGCTTTTTTTCTAGAGGGGCTTCTCGGCTTGCCAAAGTATAAACGGCCTGACGAGGCATCGCTTCTATTTGAGGACGCAATTTTTTGGGGAGCTGTTCATAAAATTCATAATACTGTAAGAAATTATAAGGGGTTTGACGGTTGCCATAGGCTGCTAATAGCCAGGCTGTAAAAGCACCATCCTTATAACGAGTAAGAATAGATTGCGCTTTTTTTATGCGTTCTCCGTGCAAAATTGCAGCTTGGTTGTTGATTGCTTTGACTTCAGAAGTAATAGAAGTTAGAGAGGTAAAGTCTTGCTCTAGGTCTTCCTTTCCTACGGCATATTGGCGCAATAGATTAAGAAGAAATTCTTTTTCTTTATCATTTAACTCACTGAGGCTAAAAATCCCCGAAAAACTGGTAAGATTTCCACTGGCTGATTGCTTAGCTAAGGCAGACATTTTAGAAGTTTGACTATTTTTCTTGAGGCGCTCTGATATCAAGCTGTTAACATGGCTCATGGCTTTTTGTATCCTTAAGGATTTGAAGGTAAAAAGGGGTAAAAATTTTATTAGTTAAGGCGCTAGTTCTTAATCTAAAATTGTATTTTTTTCTTAGCGATCATCTTTTATGGGCAGGTCAATGTAAAGCGGCTTGACATTATAAGCGTTTAAGAAGTTCTTTAGTTAAGGCAATATAGTCTTCAGCTGCCCTGCTATTAGGTACAGTATCAAAGATGGGCTTACCAAATATGGAAGCCTCCGATACACAGATGTCTCTACGTATTTTAGTTTTTAAGAGTTTCTTGGGAAAAGTTTTATCGATGACTTCTAAAAAAGCCTCATTACTTTTTCCGCGTGGATTCCAAAAGGATAGAATCACTCCTAGTAAATTTAAAGGGTGACGTTGCCCGATACTTTCCATAAACTGCGAGAGCCTTTCCAATCCTTTAACGCTATAGAATTCTGGGGTTGCACATACTAGCGCGTGCTGAGCGGCAATCAAAGCCGATTCAGTTAACCAACAAAGAGAAGGCGGGGTATCAATAATAGTAAAATCGTAGGGAGCATCTTTAATACAGTCACTTAATCGCTCATGAGAGTAGCGGTCAGAGGCCAGCTGGCCAGTCACTTCCACACGCTCGAGCCATGTATCTGCAGGAATAAGATCAAGGTTGCCAACACTAGTTTTTTTGATTACTTCTTTTAGAGTTTTATTACCTTGCAAAACTGTAGCCATACTATCATTTTCATCAGGATCAAATCCTAAGCCTGTTGTTAAGTTGGCTTGTGCATCAAAATCTATTAAGAGCACCTTCTTTTTATGAAACTTAGCTAAGGCAGCACCTAAATGCAAAGCACTCGATGTTTTAGCTGTTCCTCCCTTAAAGCTGCTAATAGCTATACAATGCATGATGAGGAAGTCTCCTTCTTAAAAGGTGTTTCCAAGCTTCGGCTCTTTCTTTCTTGCTCTATCTGTAGAATTAATTCATCCAGTTCAATTTGGCCATGCACTACATTGTCACGAGTGCGCAGATTAATGGTCTTATTATCCTGTTCTTGATTACCTACAGTCAAAATGTAGTTAATCTGAGCAAGCTGAGCATTACGGATTTTTTTGCTAACAGATTCGCTGGCATCATCTACATCTGCATGAAAGCCCTTCTTTTTCAGTATAGCGCATATTTCATCAGCATAAGGAGCATGCCTATCAGCTACTGTTAAAATACGCAATTGAAGAGGGCTAATCCATAAAGGAAATTTTCCTGAAAAATGCTCAATCAAAATACCAAAAAATCGCTCCACAGAGCCAAAGATGGCCCGATGCAGCATGACAGGCCGTTGCCGGCTTCCATCGGCTGCTGTATATTCTAATTGAAATCTTTCGGGAAGAGCCATGTCCAATTGTATCGTTCCACATTGCCAAGTACGATTGATGGCATCGCGAATATGAAAGTCAATTTTAGGCCCATAAAAAGCCCCATCACCTGGATTAATTTTATAAGAATATCCTGACTCGTCTAAAGCTTCTTTCAAGCCTTTGGTAGCCATTTCCCATTCTTCATCGCTACCAATCGTATTCTTTTCCGGACGGGTGGAAAGTTCTAGATGATAATGCAATCCAAAAGTAGTATAAAGGCTGTCGGCCATGCGAAGAATAGAAAGGATTTCCTGCTTGATATCACTAGGCTTCATGAAAATATGGGCATCATCTTGGTGGAAACTACGGCAGCGAAATAACCCTGATAAAGAGCCCGAGGGCTCATAGCGATGTACATTACCTATTTCAGCCACACGTAAAGGAAGCTCTCGATAGCTATGCACATGAGATTTATAAAAAAGCATACAGCCAGGACAATTCATGGGTTTAATGGCATAATCATGGTCTTCAATAGAAGAGGAAAACATATTTTGCTTATAGTTAGTCCAATGGCCTGAAAGCTCCCAGAGTTCACGGGCCATCAGTGTAGGAGTTTTAATTTCAATGTAGTTTCCCTCTTCTAAATATTCTCGAATGAATTTTAATAAGGTGTTCCAAATGATCATTCCTTTGTGATGAATAAAAGGCATGCCAGGAGCTTCCTCTTTAAGAGAGAATAGATCAAGATGAGGTCCTAAGACTTTATGATCCCTTTTTTTAGCCTCTTCGATTTGCTGCAAATATTCTTTAAGCATTTTACGATCAGGAAAAGAGATGCCGTAAATACGAGTGAGCATCTCTCGTTGAGGGTCCCCTTTCCAGTAAGCTCCCGAAGTTTTCATTAACTTTATGGCTTTAACTTTTCCTAAATTAAAAAGATGAGGCCCGCGGCAAAGATCGAAAAATTCACCTTGATGGTAGCCGGTAAGTTCCGAATCAAAGCTATTGATTAATTCAGTTTTGTATTGATTATTTTCAAAAGCTTGCAATGCTTGTTCTTTGGAAGAAAAAATTTCTCGTTTCGTTACATAGTTTTCACCAATGATAGCTTGCATTTCTTTTTCAATTTTTTCAAAATCACTTTCCGAAATATTTAGATGGGCAAAATCATAATAGAAACCATTCTCGATAGGTGGCCCGATAGTGGGCTTAGCTTCTGGATAGAGACGAAGAACCGCTTGGGCTAGTATATGAGCAGATGTATGCCAGAAAATCTCTTTACCTTTAGGATCTTCAAAGCTAAAAAATTCGACCTCATCTCCCTCGCTTAATTCTTGCGATAGGTCATATTTTTTTCCATTAATACTTACCCCTAGAGCTTGATGAGGGCCCCGAAGATTCATCTTTTCTGCTAAATCTCTAGCTGTGCTTTTTTCAGGAATTTCTATAGATTGCTGGTTATTCAATTTGACGAACATAGTAATTAGCTTATCCTTAAGATGATAATTAATAATAACCTTCCTTAAAACATTTGGCAAGGAAAGAAATTGTCGAAGTTAACAGACAATAGGGAGGTCGTGCAAGTAAAAAAGAGGGAAGGAGGGAGGGATAGGCCTGGATGTATGGATGAAGCAAATAAAACTGTTTAATTAATATAATTTATTAGTAGAATTATTGCTAATTCAGTTGATGAAAATAATTAAAGCTTTTTTTGCTAAAGGCTGTGGTTTATATAGCAACCATGTTAATAGTATGAATTCAATCCGTGTTATTAAATTTGAAAATTTAGTAGGTAGATTATGGTTAAATTTTTTAAGCCTCTAATTGTAGAGTCTGCTTCCCAGGACCCTTATCTTCAAAGTTCTAAATATGAAAAAATTCGCGCTAAAACCGTACGCTATCAAGGGACTACGTATGAAAAAATTACTTATAAAGAGCTTAATGTTCATAGCTTAGGATGGCGCATATGTTATGGCGTCTTGGCAGCTTTAGCTACTTTATCTTTAATTCCTTTAGCTTTAGATTATAAAGGAGTAAAAAAATTATGGTTGCGTGCGTCTACAGGGACTAGAGACAAAGTAATATGGGTCGCTCAAAAAGCTATCAACCCATTATCAGATAATCTTCCTAATCTAGGAAAGGCAAAAAATCAAGAAACTAATTTTTTAAAGGATGTAAGGAAAAGGGAAGCGGCTTTAATTGAAGGCCGATGGACTGGTAAGTCAACTAAGAAGGAGGCTACAGCAAAGGCTCAAGCTGCAGTAAAGATTAAAGATAGTGGTATTTTAGAGGATGTAAGGAAAAGGGAACAGGCATCTATTGAAGCTAAATTACCTAAGCAGAGTGATAAGCCAATTTCTGCAGGAAATTGGGGCAAGGATTTTATAAGTCGGGTGAGAAGAAATCAAAAGACTCAGCGTGAACTTAAAATGGCGCGAGAAGTGAATACCACCCCCCAAGCGAAAGTAGAAGAAGCAACACTGCCAGCAAAAAGGGGTACAAAAAAATCTCGTAAAAAAAGTTTTTCGGTAAGGTTTAGCCAAGAAAGAAAAAGGGAATATAACAAAGAGGCCCCACCTATAGAGGTAGATCATCAAACATCTATAAAAAGAAATCTTTAATATCTAGTAAAAAATAATTTTTCCTTGTTTATTATTAATCTTTTGATTGGGAAAGTAATTTGTCTACTCCCTTTTACGTTGGTTTTGAATAGCTTAAAGGGGAAGGGGCTTTAAGAGGATTTTGTTTATCGATTGTTCTTTTACAACTTATTGCCACCTTGTATATGATGCAAAAAAATAGACATAAGGTTGTAAGGTGGAGTTTGAAAAAATTTTATCTCTTTTATCCCGTTCTCCCCATCCTATAAATGATAGAAATTTTTTTACTGATGTTTTTACCTATGTTTCTCAGCGTCGTAAACGCTTCTTAGCTAAAGATGCCGACAATCTGAAACGTGTGGCTAGTGAGGAATATGATGAACTTTCTAAAAGATTAGATCGATCAAAATTTCAGGAAAGCTGTGCGGTACGTAATGTTTTAAAAACTAGGAGGTTAGCTAATCTATTAATCAATGATAAAGGAGAATTGAATTTTGCTTTACTCACTAAAGTTATCCATCTTATTTCCCAGCATCTTTATTTTCTAGGCCCTGAGCGCCAGCATGACTCAGTACGCCAGGAGCATCTTTTAAAAGCTTTGAAAGTATTAAATGAGAATAAAGATGTGCAAAGACAGCTGCACGCCATTCAAAAGCCTTACTCCAATAGGATTGCCGAACAGCTGATTATGGCTACCTTACAGCTACCTGAAAAAACTACTCTTACTAATGCTCATGCACGTCGAGCAGCTCTTTCTGCTTTTCTTTGTTATCTTAGGCAGAATATAGGTTCTTGTTTTGCTACTGCCCCCTGCCTTATTATCCATGATGAGCAGCCCCTTAGATTTTTATTAGATATTGATGAGTTGCTAATTACAGGTCGATTAAAAAGGACTTGGGGTGGAGCGGAATATTCTGTACCTTTAAGCCCTTCCTGGGGCTCAGGAGATCTTAAGAAAATCATCCCCACCTCCCTAGCAAATTTATCTTTATCTCCAGGCTTAATAGCTGCTTGCGAGGTAATAGGGTTGGTCGATGTAGAAGCAAGCCTAGATGCAAAATGTATCCAACTAAAAGCGTTAGCCAAAGAGATCATAAAAGTTCAAGACGAAAATTCTATCTTTTATATTTCTGCTGAACAGCTGCTTAAACTAATGTTGCTAAAGTATTTTAATATCACCACAAAGGATCTAGAGGATTACCAACAAAGGACTTCAGAGTCGATGCAAAGTAGCTTGATGTTCCAAGTTCCTCAAGCAGGCTCTAGTAAAGGCCAGGCCTGTGCTAATTTTTTACTTCATTATGACAAGGCTAAAGAGGCCTTTAAAGCCCTTGCTGATAATGCTCTTTTAAAAGCTTGGGAGTTTACAGTTGCCAGCTTTGCGGAAAATAAAGCAGGTTTTACTCAATGGAATCTGTATGCTAGCTTAGGCTTAGAACCGCAAGAAAAAGGAGGAATTGGCCAATGTTTATATGCTTTTTTACAAAAAAAGCTTGAAGAGACCCAGGCTAAAATGCAGAGTTTGGAGGAAGAACATGCCCAAATTTATGCTCAAGTGAAGTATTTAGAAGGACGTATGCAGCATGCTTCGGAAAAAGAGGCTGCCTGGTTAAAAGCTGAATATCAAAGTAAGCGCAATGAGTTTTATACTTTCGAGGATTTAAAAAACAAAACTCATCGGAAAGCCTCAAGGTATGCAAACTTATTTAACCTAATCATTCAGTATTATACGGAGCTTTTCCCCAAATATTTCCAAGAAGTATATGATGCGGATATGCATGATTTTACTGCTAACCCCTATGATGATAGCCCTGCAGGTTTTCGATTGCTTTATAAGTTTGGGAGAAACAACCCAGCTTCTTGGATGCGTATTTATGAACCTTCTCAATTCATTGATTCTTTAGCTAGCTTTTTTTCAACCACAGAAAGTGAAATAGCTTCGAGTGCGGAATTGGAAGGCATGAAAGATGAGTATGCCGAAATGGTTACCGCTATTATTTCGCATGTGCGAACCAACGAATTTTTGGAAACCTCCTTTTATCGCATGGCAGCTGCTCATCACTCCCGTATAGTTCACGCTCCTTTAGAACATTTAGATCAGATTGAAAAGAAGCCCTGGTGTTATACTTCGGGGGGCAGCATGGAAACTTTAGTATCTACCTACTTTCGCCGAGACAGCAAACCAGTAAAAATTAGCCGTTGGATAGAAAGTCCTGTAGAATTTTTGGTTTTTTTGACAGATATTATGAAACAATCTCCCCCTTCTATTAGCGAAAGATTTCTTAAAGACCCTACCAAGCTTATGTTAATGCACTCTCCCACCCATGCCTTTGGTTTTAGGCCAGGTTTGAGTCCTTTTAAAGAAGCTTGGGCAAATGATGCATTTACTTATACATGGATAAGGGACAATCTGATTGCCCCTATGTCTAATTTCATCGAGCGCATACGCTTAAACAATGAGATGTTAGATTATCTTGTTGACTCTATTTCTCAAGGTTTACCCGCACATTATAGACATTCTTTTAGAAAAAAAATTATTGGCTTATCCAGTCCTATGAAAACAGTAGAGTTTCGAAATCATTTATTGGGGCAAATCCAACAGGAGCGGGGACTAGGAGCACAAGAAAGAGCAGCGCTTTCGTCCGATGTAATTGATGGAACTTTATACAACTTATTGCCTCTATTTTCTATAGAAGAGTTAGAAGAACGCGTAAAAAATGTTTTTAAGGAACTAAAGGATATTATCTTTATCGATGAAAATAAGTTTCCGCTACAGGCTTGTTTAAGGGCTTTGATTAAAAGTTCCCCAAAGACTAAAGTTGTTACCTCTCAGGCCTTACAAGATGTTTGTAAAGCAATTGTATGCCTTTATCTAGATCGTACCTGTTGCTCTCTAGATTATCATCTTCGAGTGACTCAAGCTGTGCAAAAGCTAGGTTATGCCATGCCTAGCTCAATTTTTTTTGCGGATACCAATTGGGTAAAAGATTATTTTGCCTTTGTGGTCAATCCTGGAAATGGCTCTTTAGAGTTATGGCGGGTAGATGTTTTAGGGTCAACAGGCTACCCGATGAGCCTATGGGAGCATTGGTTAAACGGCTCTCAGCGCCAGTCTCAATGGGGAGTGTATCCGCGTCCTTATGAATATACTTTCTAGCTTTATCAAGCGATCAGGATGAGCCGATTCAAACAAGCTTTAGAACACACTTAAAGTTTAATTAATTTCTTAGATTTTTTTATCTACCCCCGTTTATTGCAAGGTTAGGAGTTCTTTTGTATAAACCCACATTCCGCAGGTTGTAACGATCCCAAGATATTATTTTTTAGTAATTTTGATAAATTAATTTTAGCCCCCCTTACTCACTATTTTTTATGACTTTCTGAAAACAAGAAAGGAGTAGAATTTAGATTAAAGAATTAATTTTTTTAACGGGTTAACAATCAAAGGATTAAAATTAATGAGAGGAACGTGGACCTACAGCTTTTTTTAGAAAAAACTATTCTTGTTCCACCCTAAGCATAGAAAGCGAAAACATGAAAGATGAAAAAGTATTGTAGCAAAGACTTTAACCCCCTTAGGATTTCTCCCCTATGTAATGCAATTGAGATAAGAGAATAGGATAAATTAATTAATCCATCATAATCCAAAAACTACTATGACTACAGGAGGATTGATTAACTATTTAATGAGTAAGAACTTATGTTTTGACTCAACCCTCATTTCAGAAATTATAGGCCAATGGAGATTAACCTGCGGAATGTGGGTATAAAGTTCAAAACTATTTCTTCGCTTTATATAGGCCGTACTTATCTAAAACCATTTTCTAAGATTAAGGCACAGGTTTTTATCCATGATAGCATAAGAAGTTGTTGAAAAGAGTATTGTTAGGCTAATGTCCAAGTATCCTTATCTTTTTCATCAGCTTTTGCTTTTTTCTTGTTAAGGATGTTTTAAAATGCTGCTTAAATACACTGTGGATATAGAGTTTAAAAAGTAAATTCACCCTTGCAAGCTGGCCCTTTCTTTAAAATATAATCTTTATTAAGTATATGTTTGCATAAAGAGCTGCTCAAAAGCATACAACTCTTCCTTTCTAGGTAGAAAATCATCCAAGGTAATAAAAAACTCTACTAGCTATTAAACGATTAAGATTTTCACTGCGGTCATTAGCTTCTCTTTTTTTCATTATTATGAAGTTTAGCTTCTAATGTTATTCTCGGCTTTATTTTCATCCTTTAACATTTAACTTAGTGTTCTTCTCGCTGGCTTCTCAAAGGGTTTTTCTGTAAGGACATAATTTTATTAAAACCTATAAACATAATTTAAAATTCCTCATTTATCGGGAATAAGTATTGACTTTTAGCCGATTAATCTTTAAAAGATATGCATCGAAAAGTACGATTGAAAGCAATTTTAGCTTTTTATGATTAATAGCTTTAGTGTCATACTTACAGGTACTAGAAGCTAGTTACTCATAATAAAAAAGCTAATGTTGAACACTTAAACTTGCAATGTAAGTAATAACGGAGAAGTCATGAAACATTATAAACTACTTTTCTCGCTCTTAGCGCTCATGGGTATAACATCTATTATCAGCGCACAAGAGATTGAGAATAATAGATTGAGTCAAGAAGGAAGATTGAACGAAAGAGATTTCAATGCCCTTCAAGAATATATTTCAACTAAAAGAAACGTAGATCTTGCCGAGAAAGCCAACAACTTAAAAGTAAGTGGCGATGTTAGATCTGAATGGCGTCATGTGAATGAGAAAGGCGTTCTTCCTAAAACCGAAGGAGGAAAAAGTGTTTTTTCTCAAGCCCATTATGTAAGCGATGGCGATTATAAAAAACTGCGAGGCGGCAAAGCTACAGATCCTTACACGATTAAAGACAAGGTTACTCCTCGTGGACTACCTTTATCTCGCAATGATTTTAATGTTGAATTCAACGTTTTCTTTAAATATGAATATGACCGTGCCTATGCCGTAGCTCATTTGCAATACGATAATGCATGTGGGGTTTCCGACAATGGATGGTTAGATTTTAGCCAAGATCCTGCCGGATACCATGGTAGCGGTGCAGGAAAAGATTTCAGTTTAAAAAGAGCTTATTGGGGATATAACATCTACGAAGGTGGCGGCACTCGCTTCGATATTGAGGTAGGTCGTCGTAAACTTTACGATGTTTTTGAATCTGAAGTGCAGTTTGGTAGCCGTATGGATGGTATCGCTCTTTACTATAGTGGAAGTACTGAAGCTATAGGAGAATGGTATTGGACAGTAGCTGGTTTTGTGGTGGATGAACGAGTTAATCACTTAGCTTATGCTACAGAAATTGGCTTAATGAATATCAAAGATTATGGACTAGATGTTCAATACTCTTTCATTAACTGGAATAAATATGGCCGAAACCGTTTTCTTGTAAGAAATCCTAATGGCTTTAGATTTAAAACATCCCAGCTTACTCTTACTTATCACTTAAATCCTGATTGGTTCTGGGGCAAGCCTACTCAAATCTTCGGTGCTGTGCTTTATAATGGCGAAGGACGTCATAGATCAGGTGCTTATGAAGGTCGTAGGGACGAACTCAACCCAACCCAATGGTATGTTCACCATCATCAGAACCATCATCATCGCTCGGATAACCGTCAAAAATGGGGATGGTACCTTGGTTTCTTAATCGGTCAGGTTGAAAAAGAAGGCGATTGGTCTTTTGAAGCTCAATACCAATGTGTACAAGCTTATGCAATGCCTGATAACGATACTAATGGTATTGGCCGCGGAAATATCCTCGAAGAGAGTATTACCTATCAAGGACGTGGTAACACGAACTATAAAGGATGGAAATTTGAAGGCTTATATGCTTTAACTGACAACTTGTCTCTTGATGTTAAACTAGAATTAACAAGAGCAGCTAAAAAGAGTATTGGTGGAAAACATCATTATTCCAATTTTGTAGCTGAAGCTATTTACTCTTTCTAAATTAAGAGAGACAATCTAGCCTAAATACAAAAGCTAAAATTTGGTGTCTTCGATGCCAAATTTTAGCTTTTTAATTAAATTTTTTCTTTTCTCTCTTATAATTTTGCTCTTCAAAAAATGTTAAAAGTCCAATAAATAGCCCCCTAGACTCTCTACCTCAGCAAAAAAATTATTCCTAAAACATTTGCTAATCAGTGAAGTTTATAGTTTAAGTAAGCACTAAATTCTTGTAGTAGGGATAGAAAAAATAGGATAAAGAAATTTAATTCCTCTCTCTTCTCTATGTAGGCCTAAAAATTATTTGTTAGGCTTATTGAAAGCTCTACTTAATTTTTTGCCGAAATTCTTAAGAAGCCTGTTGACAGATTAAGCAGGCCTTTGACATAACATGCATTTTCACCAAAATTTGGTAATTCACTATGACTATGATTATTAAAAGAACGCTAATAGGAGTAATAGCATTTTTATCATCCCAAGCAGCTGCACAAGCAGCGGATAATTGTGGCAACAATCTTTGTGCAGACACTGAACTTACATCCCACTGTCTAAACAGCCCTGCAAAGAGCTTGGAGAAAGCGGATAGTGTCTATTGCTCTGTAAATGACAAAAGGAATTCTTATGAGATGGAAAGAGAGAATGCTTATGAGCAAACGTCTCCTTTATCACCTCATCAATTTTATATAAGCCCAACCTTTTATCATATTCATAGGGAACGCTCGTTCAATACAGGGAGCTCTAAGCAACATAACTTTATCTATGGAGTTCATGCAGGCTATGATAGGATTAAGCGCTGTCGCCTCTATGGGGGCTTAAATGCCTTGTATGCTGCGGGAAAGTTACAAGGACGCAGCGCAAAAGGCCATAAGCTTAAATCCTGTTATAGAGAGGGAAATGTTGAAGGGCGCGTAGGCTACACTTTTCAGATGAAAAGAGGCTGGATGCCCACATTTGTACCCTACTTGGGGTATGGATACTTGTGCGAAACTAACAAATTTCTTAAACCCTCCCCTGTAATTCATAAAATGCGCATTTCTTATGATTATTTTACAGTAGGGTTTCTCTCTCTCTTTTATCCCCATCCTTCATGGGGGATAGGAATCAACTTTAAAACACGCTTCCTTTTTACTAGTAAATGTAAGATCAGCGATGACCCTGATCCTCATCAAAGAGACAGCACGATTAGCCTAGAACACAAAATTCAGTATCGTTTTGAATTACCTCTTATTTACAGATTAAATGGCTGGGCAGATAAGCTAGCCTTATCTGTGGTACCCTTTTATGAGTATAGACATTATGGGGGACATCCAGATTTTCCCTTTGATTTTGCAGAAACTAAGATGAACAATTATGGCTTTGATTTTCGCTGCTTGTATATGTTCTAAATGTTCATCATCTTTCAGATCGATTAAAAGTTTTTTTGCTGATCATACGCTTGTTTCTTCATCATTTTCTGCAATATTTTTAGCTTCTGCCCACTAGCATAAGTGCATAGAGTTTGGAATAAAAGGCGAGGCTTTAAACAGTAGGGGGAGAATGGGAGCAGGAGTGCTAAAAAGTTCCTTATAAGCTTGTCCTCTATCTTATTTAAGAGCCAGTTTGTAAGGTTTGAATTTAATAATACCAACTTAAAAAAAGGTAAAGATGGAAATTATAATTACATGCATTAGACTTTTCCGCTATTTAACAAAAAGAGGCCAAGGCTCTCTTTTAAACAAAAAAAGGCTAAATAAGGGAAAATTTTTTCCTTGCTTAAGAAAAACCTTAAGAAAAGGCTTTTCAATGAATTTTCTAGCTTTTTTGTTTTCTCTTTGTCTTATTTTTCCTATCTATCTGCGCTAGATATGAGAGTGGCAGATCCTTGCGGTAATAGCTTTTTGATTCAGGTAGATGAAAATGCTCCTTTCCTTGAAGTCTTAGAAGGAATCCAAGCTCATCTAGTGGAGCTAGATATAGCTCAGAAGACGGCAGGATCATATTTAAATGGCTCAGAAGCCAATCCAGAGCTATCTTTTAATTACACCATAGGAATACCAGAAATATGTGTGAATAAAGGTAAACATAAAGTGACACGTAATTATTCGAGACCTGTTAGTACAGATGAAAAAAATAACATTCGTTATGTCATTCGTTCATTAGCCAAATATAATTTAGCTCAACTGGCAAGAGAAAAATCCTCTTTAGAAAGAGCAGGAGATAAAATCAACCATCTACATCCTTTTCGGTTTTTACAATGTATATTCAATGATGAAGAGCTCAAAGCAGGCCTACATGCTATTCGTAAAAAAGGTGGGTATGTGTGGAGCAATTACTATGATGGAATGAAAAGCAGTTTAAATGAAGAGTTTGATAAAGATAATCTGATCCAATTTACTTGCGATTTTGCCGACAATGTCGGAGTGAATGTAAACGAGATTTTACCTTATGTGCAAGCGCGCCAGTGGAGTAATTTGGTGGATGTACTTATTAATAGCATCCCTCGCCAAGGAAATCCTCAGCGCTACGATATGTGAAACGAAAAGGGTTAGGAAAGAGCTTAAAGATCAATGGACGAAATTTAATAAAGGAAGGATGGATGGCAGAAAAATTTTTCTCGCGGCTTAGTTATAGTTTTGGCAATGAAGATTGGAGATCTGAGCAGGAAGCCTTAAAGATTAAAACAGGAGATCGAGTTCTTAGCATTACGGCAAGTGGGGACCGCCCGTTACATCTTCTTCTGGATGATTGTGAGGAAATTGTTTCCATTGATGCTAATCCTATTCAAAACCATCTTTTAAATCTGAAGTGCGTCGCGATGCAACATCTCTCTTACAAAGAGTACATTGAATTTCTAGGCGCTGTGCCAGCACGTAAGCAACGCCTGCATACTTTTCAAAAGTTGCTTCCGCATTTTGAGGAAAAATCTAGACACTACTGGATAAATAAAAAAAAGATGATAGAGAAAGGCGTGCTTTATCAAGGAGTGGTAGAAAAAAAGTGCCAATCAATCGTAGCGCCTCTGCTACGTATATTAAGAGGTAAAAAAGTAGATAAGTTATTTGAATTCTCTGATCTTAAAGAACAGCAAGAATTTGTGAAAAAAGCATGGGATAAGGTTTACTGGCGTAAGTTGTTTGATTTAAGCTTAAATTCGGCGCTAGCGCGTTTGCTTCTACGTTGTATTGTAAGTGATCCTGGCTTATATAACCACCTTAATGGGGCTACACGAGTTGGTAGCTATCTTTACAGGCGCATGCATAATAGCTTAATGCATAACCTGGCCAAAGAAAGTTTACTATTTTCATTAATTTTTAAAGGTAAAGTAGCTCCTGAGGCCTTTCCTCCCTATTTAACACAAGAGGGTGTAAGCATTATCAAAAAAAGAACCCATCGCCTTAAAGTAAAAAATATCGATGTGGTAACATTTTTAGAGACCAGTCCCGCTAATAGTTTCGATTGTTTTTCCTTGTCCGATGTGGCTTCTTATTTAAGCCCCAAAAATTTTGCAAAGATGATGCAGGAAGTTCTACGGGTAGCTAAGCCTCAGGCTCGTTTTTCAATTCGTCAATTTTTATCTAACCATCAGCTTCCTGAAAATCTGGTAAGTTCCTTTGCAAGGGATGGGGAGCTAGAAGATAGGTTGGAGAAAAAAGATCGCTGTTTTGTCTATCGTTACATGGCAGGCACTATAAGTAAATAATTAATACCCCTATGCTTTTAAGCCGATTGCTATGCAATCGTGTTACTTGATAAATTCTTGCATCTAAAGAATTTGCCCAGAAAAAGTTTTAAACTCTGCCGATGAAAAAGAAAGAGCCTGTTTTAGCGCTCAATAAAAAGAGGCTAAACCGTTAGCAGGGCGTGAAGGTAGGAAATGTGTATAAAAAAGAGGCGGAGGGGGAAAGCTAAAAGTAGAGGCTTCCTAACGGGGAGGGGCAATTTTAATGAAGATCCCCTTTATTTTTAAAGGGGCGGAAAAGAGAAAACTTATATTTGCTAAGGAAAAGCGATTTTAGCTTTTCCCAATAGATTTCCCTTACAAAAGGAGTAAACCTCTGAAATAATAGAAACCATTATATTTTTTTTCATTGCCCATCTGCTCAAAATTTCTTAAGGGCTAGTGATCAAAGTTTCGAAGAATACAATTTAAGAAAGATAAGGGAATAATTGGAGCGTAGCGGGGTCGAACCGCTGGCCTCTACAATGCCATTGTAGCGCTCTACCAACTGAGCTAACGCCCCTCAAGCAAAACAAAAATTGTATGATGAAGCTTGTTTTTGAGCAAGAAGAATCCCTCTTCTTTTAAATATTTTTTCATTATGCGGCATACTCTTATAATGAACGCCGCTTAATAGCTTTTATACCGAGAGGTTAGTAGAGTATTTTTAGACTGTACTATTACTTTTCTCTAGGTAAGCTTTCCACCATTTGTTAACATACTCAATCGTAGAAAGGGATGCAATGGTGGTTTCTACCACATCTTTCATTGCTTGGACTTTTTGCTCTATTAGCAAGGAATGATTTTCTTGCCTCTCTAACAATCCGTAAATCACTGCTAACCATGCTAACTCCTTATTTAGCAGGGTGGCGATCTTAGCAATCATTTTCCCTTCCTGGGCATGGGCCTTTTGATAATCATCAAAGCATAAAATGGAGATAGCTATAGCAGCTACTGCCGTTTGAATATTACGCATTTTCTTTTCATCTTTTTCATTATCATCGCTGAACTCTAGATCGGTCGTATCTATGCATACTTTGGGATGGGCGTAAATGACATATTCATTATTAATAAAAGGTCCTTCAAGGGTAGCAGCAGAAGATGAAGCTTTTACTTGCTTTAAGGGCGTGGAAGCTGCAGGCTCTTGCTTGGTAGAAGAAGAATTAAGAGACGATCTACAAGTGTTTTTTTTGTTTCCCAAGAGAGTATTCCATGAATTTTTAATCTGTTCATTAAAAAAAAGAGATTGCATAAGTGTATTGATTACATGCATCAAAGCAAGAGCCCGGGGATTAACTTTGCGTGCCTCTAGCAGTGAATAAATGGTTACCAGGGTAGAGATCTCCTTGTTGATAGCTAGCTGGAATTGATAGTAAAGAGCTGTTTGTTTGTTTTCTTCAGCCTGTTGAATGAGAATATGAATGATGCACTCTGCTAAAGAGGCTACAGATTTAATGATTTTACCCATTTTTTTATTGTCATCTTGAGAGTCATGAGTTAGCAATAAACTAAGGGGTTTGATTTCTTTATGAGTGTAGGTGATAGTATGTTTATTAGTAGAAGGATACAAAAGCTTTTCTTTGTAAAAATCTTTAGCAAACATGGGGCTTTGATAAGCATTTTGAGAGGTACTGGCTACTGAGGACATCACGATTTCTCCTTGTTAATTCCTATAAAGATACAAAATTTATCTTAATTGAATGAGTTGAGAAGAAAAGAGAGGGTAGAGAAGATAAAAAAAGTAATGTTAATCTAAAACTTCTTTTACCCATTTATTTTATAGAAAGCAATATCAATTTGGCGATAAGCCTGCCCAAAAGCTCAAAAAACACTTAAACTTTATTAATTTTTAGAGGTTTAAATTTCATCTAAGCTTGGATCTCGTTCAAATGCTTTTTGCCACCTTTCCATCATTGTTAATCCCTTATCTAATTCTCTATTAGAGTCTTTAGAATCTCTTTTTGCTTGATGGGTCCCTTCTTTTTTTTGATGGAGTGGGCATTAACCATCGATTGAAAAGAGATTTCAAACTGCTGGTGATAAAACTCGAAGCACCCTTCTACTGAAGTAAGAGGCTTAGATAAAAGAGTTTTTTTGGAGGAAAAGCGCAGGATGGATTTTTGCTTAACCTCTAAGGGGGAAGCCTGCTGTGTAGAGTATTTAAGTCTTTTTTGATAGCGAGCATTCAGCCATACTAAGAAATCTTCAACAGTTTCTGTCCTAGCATTTCGCCTTCGGGCAAGCCAAGCTAACTTTTTATCAGAAGTAATAATGGTTTCTTGACGAGGATTTTTACTATGTATTAATTCCTGCAAAATACGTTCATCTGCTGTTTCTCCCGCGCTTGTAAAAATAATTTCTAGTTGTTGCAGATGTGTACGGGAACTTTCCCCTGCTTGATGATGAGCATCAAAAATGATGGTGGCCTGGAGGCCAAGCAGATGAATTTTTTTATTTAAGTCTTGGATAATAGCTTCTCTTTGGGCTTGCAGCTCATTGTCAGCTTTTAACACGCGAAACATTAAATTATAGCCATCAATGAAATAATGCATACTCCTTATCAGCAATCTCTGAGCATTTCAAGAGAAGGGATTAATTTTTCAATGGCCTTGCGGCGATGAGAAATCCTATTTTTGGTCTGTTCATCAAGCTCAGCAAAAGTTTTGTCATAATCATGTTTAATAAAAAGAGGATCATAACCAAAGCCATGACGTCCACGCTCTTGATTGATAATGAGCCCTTCACAGGTGGCATGCACACTTTTTTTTATCCCCTCGGCAGAAGCTAAGGAAAGCCAGCATTCAAAGTAACCTGTTCGTTCAATATCTTCTAATCCGTGCATTTCGGCTAAAAGTTTTTGGCGATTTTCGCCATCGGTGGCCTCTAAGCCTGAATAGCGGGCCGAATAGATTCCTGGTGCCCCTTTTAAAGCAGGTATCACTAGCCCCGAGTCATCTGCTAATACCCATTTACCTAGTTTTTTAGCAGCATGCAAGGCTTTTCTTTCAACATTTTCTTTAAAAGATAATCCTTCTTCCGGAAGGGCTTCATAGTCTGGAAAATTAAGAAGGGATAAAATATCTAAGTGCGCCACTTCCTTAAAGGATTTTAACATGTCTCGCAATTCACGAATTTTATGGACATTCTGAGTGGCGAGAATAAGCTCCATTTAATCTCCTAAAAAACTACTAATTTTTGCGATAGAATAATTTTCGTCTCTAAATTTAAAAGCCTCACCTTCCTTGCAGCCTAGCATAGCTTGGGCATATTTTGACTGAAAAGAAAGAATATGCTCTTCAGGATTGGCATCCCAGGGACCTAAAATTTTATAAACTGTTTGATTTCCGGCACTATCGACGACTTCAACTACGCTTCCTATACCCACTTCGCTTTGAAGGATATCGTCTTTAGTAATGATGCGAGCAAGCTTAAGCTGGTCTGATAGAACTTTAAGCTCACCTTGCAAACGTGCTCTTCTTTCAACGGCAAATTTATACTCAGAGTTTTCTCTTAAATCTCCTAAAGCTCTAGCTGCTTCTACTTCACGGGCATTTTCTACCATCTCTACGGTACCAATTTGTCTGATTCTTTCCTGGGTACGCATGTACCCCTCTTCTGTAGTCCAAATGACATTATCATCCCCATGTTTTTTCTTATGTTTAGCTTCTGCTAGGGTAGGATGCACCACTTCAGCTAACGAACGTAAAATTTTGTTATCATGGTCGGTAAAAGTTTGACATTTTGACACCAAAAGAAGGAATTCTTTGATGAACTCAAGGGAAGTGCCCTCCAGAATAAAGCGAACTAAGGCATATCGCTTATTAATTATCATATTATAAATTTTCTTAACTAAATCGCGATATTCTACTTTACTCTCTAGATGGCTTAAAAGAACAAGGAAGGCTTCGAAAAATTGATTCAAGCCTTCTTTATCATGGAAGGGAAGCGTGGTATCTTCCTTATTAGCTAGCTTTTGGAAATACCATACAAATGTTTCAGGCGACTCAAAGGGATGATTAAGCATGTGGAAAATTTTTTCTTTTAGTAACTCTTTGTTTTCACTTTGATTGAGCTCTTTGAGAATATAATCCCTGATAGGGCTTTGCTGATTGGAAAATAATACTTGTAAGAATATTTCTGGCCAATCCGGGCGAAAATCTTTAACAAGGCCTAACACACGTTTTCTTAAGGCTTGAATTTCAATGCTATTGATAACTTGGGGTACATCTTTGAAAATTTTAATTAAGCTTTCTGCTGTTTTTCCCTCTACTTGATGGGCAAACATGCTTTCTAGGAATACATAAATCTGTAATTCTTGTTCGGGAGTTATCGTGGGATCAGATAAAAGATTTAATAGCTTATCTTTTAATGTGTTTTTAGTTTCTTGATTCTTACGCGCATTGGGCAGGTCACGGACAAAATTATAAGAAGACTGGATAAATTCATTAATGCTGCTAATATTTTGCAACGCTTTGGCCATTCTTTCATCAGCAGTAAGCTCGGCTTTTCTTAGACGGAACGGTTCTTTAAGTTGAGAGGGACTTTCTATCAGGGGATCTTTTTTTATTTTATTACGGGTTGCCTGCCACCATTTGGCCCATTCATTTTCAGGAATCACCAATTCGCAAAGCTCTTCTTTTATTTCTGCCGCATTTTTGGGTCCCAAATCCCGGAGCAGAAGTTTGATTACCTCTACCGCATTTTCTTTGGCCTCTTGTTCAAGTTTATCTGGATTAGAAAAACGGCGGGCAAGAAATTTATTATCCTCTAAAGGAATCAAGGTTTTGAAAGCATTAGCATAGGTAAGATATTTACGACCCGTCACATTTTCAAACTCTATCGTTACCTGTTCTCTAAGAGCCGAAATGTCTACAATTTCTCCCGTCCCCCATCCACCTGTATGGAATACAAACTTACCCTTAGCCATATGAGCAATTAAATCATAATTGGAAAGAGCTGATTGAAAATTTTCCTTAGTACGTAGCCCCACTAATTTTAATCTTTCATTTAGCAAAGGATCGTTTTGATAGCGCTGATTGATTTGCTCTAGAGCAATCTCTGCTAAGCGGGGCGTATGGGTTGTTTGCAAATCGATAAGAAGCTTGATAATCTGATATTTTCCTACAGGTTCCTCAATTTTTTCCCAGAGAGGTAGGGCTGTTTCAACGACTTTTCCGAAAGAAGCGGCAAAATCTGAGGTTTTGATTAATTTTAACAAATAATCTAACTCCTCTACCTCTACAATATCGCAGGTGCAATATTCTTCCCAAAGTTGTAAGAACTTGGCAAAGTTTCGATGATTAATCAGTGCCTGAAATTCCTCCAGATAACCCATGGTAGATAGCCCCTTATTAGTTAAAAGTGTTAAAAAATTTATTTTTTAAAGATTGTATTAAAGCAGTATAGCTTCTAAAAGGTATAGTGTAAAGGGAGATTTCCCAAATAGCTTGGATTGAAATTCTGCAAGCTTTAAAGAAGAGAATAAGCAAACTTTCATCTATCTTAACCTTCTTATTTTCAATAATTTGATTTTATCTTTTTATAATCGAGCCCTCAATTATTTATAGTCTTGTTTACGTCTAAAAAATTTTTTGATATTAAGGAAATATACCTTCTTTTTATCTCTTTTATTAGGAAAGCGTCTCTATGAATGACAAAAAAGCTAAAAATATTTTTGAAGCAGTTAAAAATTCTGCCACAAGCTTGGTATCAAAAAGCCATGAATCTGGGCCTGAAAAAAAAGAGGTAATCCCTGCTGAAGAAGTGAATTTTCTTAAAACGGATGAAATTTTACAGCTGCATGGTGATGCTGAAATTAATGAAATGCTAAATAAAATGTATAGAATGCAGGAAGATATTCAATCTAAAATGCATGAAATGTATGGAAATGCAGGACTTTCAACCCATCAAGTTAGGAATTATCTAGATAATCCTAGTAATTTCTCCCCAGAAATGTGGCAAAAAAATTCAGGCGCAAAGAGATCAGCTCGAGAAAAAGGTGAATGACGTTTTAAAAATTTATGCTAAAAAAGCTAAAACTTTTCAAACAGGGCATATGCTAAAAGCGAGCGAAATAGCCAAAGAGAGAAAAGCAAAAACCCTAGCAGCACGTAAGAATTGGATTCCTATGTAAGGTTTTAGTCCTCTTATCTCCCATCTTTTCCTTAAAATTGTTGGGAGATCGCTGGAATCACTTAGCAAGTTTATTGCTGGCATACCTTCCTGCTTGATAGCTAAAGATAGAACTTAGCTAAAAAGAATAAGGAAAGCTAGCGAACATAAAATAATTCTTATTTAAATTAAAAATTACTAACAGCTGTAAGCATTCTTTTGCTGTCGCCAGGCTTTCTTCTTGCAGGAGCTAGAAGGTTTTTGCCGACCTTAAGGGCTTTTAAAATAGCTACAATCTATCTGCAATGCTATGAATAAAGCAGTTGATATAACAGCAGCTCTTGAGCAGAAAGTTCTTAGCGTACAAGCATTTTATGCAAATCGTGGATCAACCGGAAGTAGCGTACTCCTAGCTGTTAAGTTTATGGAATTATTCTCAAACTATTGATCGGCTAGAAGGGGATAGGAAAGGCAAGGTACAGGCGGTTATTGTCCGAACTACTATAAAACCCTCCATTAGAGAGGCTAGCTTGATAAACTTATGGAAAAAGTAGCTAAGGGCTTAGCATCATGTAGCCTTTAAAAAGGCTCCCAATTATGAGATAGAGTAAATTTTTTTAATAGCTAGGCTGGGTGGAAAGAGGAAATTTATAAAAGACTTTTAATCTAGCTTTTTATCGCTTAAGAAAAATCGAACGAGGGGTAATGAGCAAATGAATTATTTGGGCGTTCCTCTCTTACGAACAGGGCAGAGGGTAGAAAAGCTAAGCAGCGAAACTGCCAAGTTTAAGTCTACTGGGAACTAGTAGTCTAAGGGTTCATTAAAGTTATCACTTACTTGATTTCAGAAAATTTGAGGGACAATCTAGCAAAGCAGGGCTTATGGTCAAAAAAGTTGATTTAATAACACCTTATGGCAGCCAATATAGGGTGCTTCATCATTTTACAAAAAAGCTGTATGAGGCCTGGATAAGAGCTGGTTATGAAGCTAGGTTTTTTGAGGATGCTACAGAAGCTTTAAAAATCATGCTTTTAGATCCGCCCGACTTAGTCATAGGATTTAATGGAGTACCCCGTCATGATCAAATCCCTTATAGTGATATCCTCAAAAAGCCTTATCTTAGTTTAATTGTAGACCCTTTTTATCATTTTTTAAGCGAAATTTCTTCTCCCTATGTAATTATAGGATGTGATGATTATTCTAGTGTGACCGCCTTTAAAAATACCAATTTTCATCAGACGCTCTTTGTGCCTCATGCCGTAGAAGCAGATCTAGCCACCGATCCGGCGGTTGAAAAAATCTTTGAGGTAACAATGCTTGCCACTTTCATCGATTATGAAGCACGACGAGAGCAATGGCGCCTTAAATACCCTTCACAGGTCTGCGAGGCTATGCATGAAGCGGTAGAGCAAACTTTTCTGGATCCCCAGCTAGCTTTTATTGAAGCCACATTGGGAAAGGTTCAGTGGGCGTACTCCAAACATCCTGAGTTACGTACTGCGGAGGTAGATATCATCAGCCTATTAAAAGATGTGGAACTATATATTAAAGGAAAAGAGCGAATAGATATCCTTAAAGCTATTCAGACAGTGCCTGTGCATGTATTCGGCCATAGTGTTGACAAAGTAAATTGGAAAAGTTACTTTAAAAACCAAAGCAATATCATTACTCATGATTCTGTCATCTATGAAAAAAGTATCGAAATTATGAAACAAAGTAAAATCGTACTCAATAGCAGTATCAAAAATAAATTTGGAGCTCATGAGCGTATTTTTACTGCTCTGGCGGCAGGAGCTCTTGTCATTACCAATGAAAATAATTATTTAAAAACTTTCTTTTCCCATGATGTAGATATCGCCTTTTATCAATACCATCGTTTACTCAATCTTAATCAAATGATCGTAGACTATTTAGCTGATGAAGGTCACCGTCAGCAGGTGGTAGAAAACGGTAGAGAAATTGTAATGAATTACCATACCTGGGATGCCCGCATTCGGGAGTTTGAAAAAGACCTTTTCCCAAGGGTCGAAGGATGTATGTTAAAAATCTGATAGGATTTGAAAATTTGCTATTGTCAAGAAAAAGCAATAGGGAATTTCCTTTTAACTTTAACACAAAGGAGGAGTATATGGCTTCTAAATTACAGTCTTTTTCTGAATCGGCTGACTTGCCAGTAGATTATGAAGGAACGCTTACCTCGAGTTTAAATATACCGTTAGATGAAGTTGTCTTAAGACATTTTGGCTCCGACTCTATCATTTGTATGACTCTATTAAGTGGTAGAACGATTGAACTGCCTTTGCATTTAAATCTTAAAGAGAGCGGTCAAGCAATGCTTGCTATCCCTGAAAAATACTATAAGCAATCCGAACATTGTAGGGAGCTTGAGCATTTGCTATCTCATTTATTTAACAATCAGCGTAGCCTCTTGATGGAAATAGATGCTCAAGCCCAACAACTAATTATTACCCCCTTGCAATCTAAAAAAAACAAATTTAAATTTACCTTTTATTGTTGAAAAATTAGAGAAATCGTTAGGGTTGCAAAGCTATTTTTTAGCTAAGTTAAATGGAAAAAAGGAAGGCTTAAAACTTTGATTTTTTATTTAGCGCTCATAAGGGATTTAACTTTTTAAGTTACCCTATAGGTCGACTAGGAAGCTTACTTATTGCATACAAGGCCTCTTTTTAATAAAAGGAAGAGGCCTTGTATGTAATAGCAAAAGGAGAGAAGGGTGGCTTTTTAAGCCGTTGCTTATTAAAGAGTAAACAGCTTAAGTTGCAAATAAAAGTGCTAGATAGGCTCACTTAAATTAAGGCTTGGCCTATTGATCAAAATAACTTTTTTTCGAGAAAAGCTTGGCGGGTCTTGCAGAGGAGCCAAAACGATAGAAGAAAAAATTTAGGTGCTATTCTAATTAAATTTTAAGTTTTTGAAATATTTAAGCTTTTAACAACTTTTCTTCATTTTTTAGAGCATCTTGAGAGCCTGGAGGTGGATTTATTTAATGCTTTTTCAAAAGTGTCTGTCTGGCTCCAGATTTCAATTTGTTGGCGTGCACGGGTAATGGCTGTATAGATGAGCTCTCGACCAAAATGCTCACTACCTTCGGGAAGCAATAAAATCAAATGATTGAATTCACTACCTTGGCTCTTATGTACAGATAAGCAATAAGCATATTCATAACTGGGTAATAGAAGGGCAGGTATTTTTTTATCAGCAAATAGGGCATAGTCCCCTGCTTGCACATGGCCTTCGAGTTGGTGAGGTTTTTGTCTGATAAGAAAGCCTACATCTCCATTATATAGATCTCTTGTAGAATCATTAGTGGTAATGATTATAGGAATAATCATGCGTTGATGAACTTTAGTCTTCTTTAAAATTTCTTGGTAGAAAAAAGCATTCAGCTGATCTACCCCTAAGGGTCCTTTTCGAAGAGGGGAAAGAATACGGAAATGGTTCATTGATAATTCGGAAATATTTGATTCTTCCCATGATAAATAAGGCTCTACCTTTAACCATAGCTGCTGCTGAATAGAAAAAGCTGGCAGATCTTTGCTTAATCTTACAAAGTGTAGAGCTTTTTTTGAAGATTGTAAGCGTTGTAAAGCTGCCTGGCTTTCTCCTTTTTTGATCTCCTCGGCTAAGTCAATGATCTCTTCTAACTCTGAGCGTAGGCATTTTTTTAGTTCAATGAATTGATGAGGTTTACAAAGGCAGGTCATGTCAGCAAAAAAAGAACCTGCTTCTATAGGGGGCAATTGATAAGGATCTCCAAGCATGATAAGGCGAGCACCGGGCTTAAGTGCTTGAAAAAGTAAAGACATCAAACGAATATCAATCATAGAAGATTCATCAATCACTAATAAATCAGCATTAATGAGAGGGGCGGTAGAAGATAGGCTTTTTGATTTAAGGCCGAGTAAAGAATGAATAGTGGTAGCATTGATAGGAGAGAAACCTTCCAGATCACTAACTGCTTTACTTAAGCTTTTCTGTAGCTGCGCGGCAGCTTTTCCTGTAGGGGCAGCTAAAGCAATACGGCAATTATCTTTTTGAGTATTATTCAGGCTATTCCAAAACACCTTAATAAGTAAACCCGCCGTATAAGTTTTACCGGTTCCAGGTCCGCCGCAAATAATCGTTAATGATTGGTTTTCTAGTTGAGCAATAGCTTGGGCTTGTTCAGGAAGTAAGTTGTTAGTAGATAAAAGGTGAGCAAGGTTAGCTTGGAAAAGTGCTTTATCAAGCTCAAGAGAAGCTTTTTGCTCTAAAAGGCGATGAAATTCTCGTAAGCAACAATGTTCGTATAACCAATATTTTTGAAAATAGAAAAGATCATTTAAGCGACATAAAGGAGTAGGAGGAACTATATCTTCTGTTTCTGTAATAAGGTGGAGTAAAGAAGGAGGGATATGGTGGGTACTGCGGCTAATTAATCGTTCTAATTCTTGCCATTCTTCTGCGGAGAAATGATTCTGCTCTTGAACTTCCCATACATCTTGAGGTTTAGGTAAAACTTCATCATCAGAAACTTTTATACATAAATGACCTGCTCGAGTCGATTGAGAGAGATGAAGAAGGAGCGGCAGAGTATCTACGGAGGCATTATAGCTTTTAATTAAATAATCTGCTAAAGCGAAATCTACCAAGGGAAGTGCTTGATTATTCTTAAGCTTATCTATTAAATTGATGTTTTGTAAAGGTTGCATGGTTTTTATCTAAAATAAGGGAAAAAGTTTTATTTCCTCATCTAACCGCTCTTAAGATCAAATTTTTAAGATGCCTGTAGGTTTTCCTGTACTTGCATTAAGTCCGCGTAAAAAGATGTAAAAACATCCCCCAAAAATTTCTTCAAAAGGTCGCTTGTCTACTAGTTTTAAGTAACGCTTTACAGCTTCGCAATAAATATGGGCTTGAAAATAGTAATCATGCTGTTCCATAGCTGCTTTCATCTTTTCAAAGTCATAGGCTTCAATGTTAGGACCTAGCCAGTTACTTTTCCAATCCAGAATGTAATAATGATGATTATGAAAAAATATGAGATCAATAACTCCTTTAAAAAAACCTTTATGCCATTGAAGCTCTTCTACCAACATTTCTTTTGCACTCGGATAAAGAAATTCTGTCTCACGGTAAAGCAAGGAAGGGTGTATATCTTTAAGACAAAAATTCTCGCTGATTTTTATTTGCAAAGCCTCATAGGTGATTTCGCAAAGTACTTTTTCCCAAGAATGAAACTCAGTCTCTTGAATTAATGGATGAATCCAGCTTTTTAAATCGTTAGCAGAAGCAATTTTATTTACTACCGAAAAAGGAATAATTTCTAAAATCTTATGTAGTAGTTTTCCTGTTATATTTCCAGAGGGAAGGGTGTGTGCATTCTTGCAAGGAGCTTGAAAATTATGAGGCACCGCGTTAGCGGGCTCTAAAGAGTAAGGATCTCTGCTTGCTAGAGCCTTTTTGTAACGTGTAAGGGAGGTAAAAGATTGAATAAAGTTTTTTTCCCCTGGAATCTCTACAGGAGGAGGAGCCACAAGAGGAGGAATGTTTTGATTTTTTAGAGGCGCTACTTCATCAAATGTTTCCTTTAATAGAGAATAGGTAATGTGGGCCTCTGGATAAGCTTGGATAAAGTTTTGTAACCGATAGCTATCACCCTCTTTAATCCGGTTGTAAAGCTCTTGATAACTGCAATTTTCTTGTCTTAAGCGTGCTAAGAAGATATCCATAGGAGAGGCCCCCCCACACTCTATTTCGGTGGGCTTATCGCTCACAGCTACAGGTATATACAAGCGGTATTTGGCCCGCGTCATAGCTACATACAGCTGACGCATCTTTTCTGCATCCATCTCCTCACAATATTTAACATAGGAAGCAGAATGTTTTTCTAAGCAAGGGACTAGGTAATGAGAGGTTCCCTCCTTTTGAGGAATCAGGCGATCTCTTGCTTGTGTGCGACCCACCAGCCCATAAGCAAAGACGATATCATATTCTAAACCTTTGCTACTATGCGTGGTTAAAATAGAGACAGCTTCACGGCTGGGATCAGTAACTTTTTTAAGGCGTTCTTCATCTTCTACCCCCATGTTTTTATATTCATCTAAGAAAGCAATCAGATGCTCGGGGCTTGCGGGATGCTCATTTTGATACTCCATTAGTAGGTAGGCAATTTGAGTAAGCTCATCATAAAATATATCTCCGCCTTCTCTTTTCATAAGTCTTTCAGCTACGCTTAAGCTATCCATAGGCCCTATAGATTGCATAATGCGCTGAAAAAAAATAGGAAAACCTTCTTGAGATAAATGGCGTTTAAATGCATAAAATTCAGCTAAGATACGCTCTAAAAAAATTGGATCTTCTAATTTTTTAATTTCATTATAATTCCATCCTAATATGGGGCCTCCTAAGGCAATTTTAACGCAGTTTTCATTTCTTGGATTTAATATCCCTACTAATAATTCTCTAAGGCTCTCCCAAGCAATGGATTCTGTCAATGAGGTTTGCTTTTGCAAATGATAGGGAATATGATGACGATCAAAATAATAGGCTAAGCGCTGACCTTGAAATCTATCTTTAATTAAAATGGCAAATTGGTTGAATTTAAAGCCGTCTGAATTGTGGAGACGTGTGATTTCTTGCGCTATAAAAGGAAAGAAAAACTTTTCTTCACACTCTTCAGAGGGAAATCTTTGTGTTGACTTAGAAACAACGGGGGCTTGAAAGAAATGAATGCTACCCTGTCCATCTGAAAATTTTCTTTCCTTTATGTGAGGGGAAAATTTGACTTCAGAATAATCCAAGTAGGCGTTTTCCGCTAGGGAAGGTAAAGAAAATAATCCTGGGCATGCTTTAAATAGAGTATTCAAAGCTTGTACTAGCGAGGGTTGAGAACGATAGTTAGTATCTAAAGAGGCTCGATTTGCAAGGCCTAAGGATTTTCCGGCAGAAAGGTAAGTATAGATGTCTGCTTGCCTAAAAGCATAAATAGATTGTTTAGGGTCACCGACTAAATAAATTTTGCAGGTAGAAGTTTCTAAAAATAATGTGTTAAAGATTTGCCATTGCACCGGATCGGTATCTTGAAATTCATCGATAATGGCAGCTTGATAAAGGGAGCGTACTTTACCTGCAAAGGAGGGGGAATGGATGGCCTTAAGCATATGCTTAAGTAAATCATTTTCCTGATGTTTTTCTTCTTCGGAGAGATATTTGTGCATTAATAAGCGGCAGTAGAAAACTAGGCGGGCAAATATAAATTCATAGCTTTTCGCTTGCTGTATCAGGGGATAGAGCGATTGAGTAAGAATTGGAACTAGCTCAGGGTAATTCAATGAAGAATTTTTAGGGAGGCTATTGGATTTCTTTTTATTAAGGTTAGTGGGGGCAAAAAATTCGCAAATAAATAGCCCCTCTTTAAGTAAGAGATCAAAATCATCAGCATTCCAGCTATCTTTCCTAAATAGCTCAATAAAAGCATGGATAGAGCTTGTACTCTTGTTTCTAATGCTTTTATAAAAACTTATTTGGCGTTCAACGTCTTCTTGCATCTTCTCAGGTAGCCAGCCTCTTTCTTTTTTTAAAGTTCGCATGATGGTGCAAAACTTTTCCACGTCTGAGGAGAAATCAGAAGTAGCTGCTACCTCGCAATCCTTCGTCAAATATTTTAGTAAGGCTTCTTGAACTTTTTCTAGGCGATTGCCATGGGCTTGCAGCACAATCTGTAATTGTACAGGGCTAAAAATATGAGGTCGTATCTCTGTACGGAAGAAATCACGAATGAGTTGAAGAAGTTCTTGTTTTGTTAAAGATCTTTGTTCAAAGGAGCCTTTATGCATGCTAAAGTCACTTTCAAATAAAAAGTTAGTCAGCATGCGCAGGCAAAAACCATGGATTGTATAAATTTGAGCTTGATCAAAAGTGGCCAGTGCATGTTCTAAGCGCCGCTTAGCTTTTTCAACTTGGGCATCTCCTTGTTCCATGATAGCCTGTAAATAATCACAAGCTTCATCCTTAGAGAATTTCTGAAGAAGGGATAAGGAATCTTCTAGCTTATTTCTAATTCTAGTTTTTAGCTCACGAGTAGCTGCTCGTGTGAATGTAACCACTAGAATTTGTTCAAGAAGAGAAGGCTCTTGTACCCCAGCATCTTCTTCAATTAACAAGCGTATTACAATATTTTCGATGGAAAAGGTTTTACCCGTACCTGCCGAGGCTTCAAGTAAATAATGCTGGCGTAAATTTAAACTTCTATGAAGGACATCAAAACTCTTCATACTCTTAAATGCAAAGATCCTTTTTTGAGATGGAGGCGAAAACTAATAAACTAGAAAAAATGAAGCATAGCAAAATAAGAGGTTTAATTGGATCTAAAAGATTTGCTTTAGAGGAGTTAAGTGAAGGTTTTTTTATTTTTTTCTTGGTGTTTTCTAAATTGTAGGAATATTTTAATTTTCCATAATGTTCATTCTTTTGAGTATCTTCAAGTTTTAATCTTCTCCTTTCCTAGCATATCAGCCTCTTTTTTCAAATCTCTCTTAGATGTTAGCCATACATAACCCTCTGAAAGCTATCTTTCTACTTAAGAACAGGCTTTTATATAGGAGGCGATTGTATAAAGATTAGCTTAAAAGCTTATTATACGCTTTTGAACTACTCTTTATGTATCCCCATACTTTATAAAATCCCTTTCGTTAAGCAGAGAGACATCTTTCAGAGGGGTGGGTATGCAAACTAAGTTTTTTTAAAGCGTATGACTTCGCCTCAAAAAATATAAATGTTGGAGACAAGACAACTTGATTTAAGAGGATATCTTAAAAGCCGTGTTTTACCCTTATCCTTGTGCATGTTATTAAAGAAATTTTAAAGCCTGTAGCTTAATCTCTATAAGGGAGAACTCGATCTATCTATCAATGATTAAGCAGATCTTTAGCCGGATTGATAAATTATAAGAAAGATTTTAAGATGTCCTCTTATATGCTTTTGAGCAGCACTTTATCTAATTTTATCCTTAATGAAAATCTATCTTTAAAAAGAATGCAGCTCCCCAAAGGGGTCATCTCTTTTTTAGATTACAGAGACCTACTCCCTTTAAACCGTAGTATTTCATTGCCTTTGATGTCTCTTTTCAGAGCAGCAAGATACCTGGATTAATGAAGTTTAAAAAATATAATGATATGCTTTAAAAAAGCTAAGTCTATTACCCAATCCTTTAAAAGCTGTCTCTTTAATCGTGGAGACCTACTTATAGAGCAAGCGATTGCATGAGGAGTGGAGCAAAAGCATATAAATAGTGCTAACAATAGATTTAGTATTTTTTGTCTCTTTTAGGCAAAAAAAAGAGGTAAAAGGAGTTTTTTAAGTTGAGAACTAGAACCTAAAATTAAAGAAGAAAATTTTGTAAACTATAATTTTTAATTAAATGCTTTAGCTGTTTCTATTCCAGTAATTCGTCTAATTTTTCTTTAATTAAAACCATATTTTCTTCAGTTAACTTTAAACAGCAATGTCCTCCTTCTTCTGTCATTATCTTCTCACTTTGCTTTTCTAAAGATAAGCTTTTCCACTCTTCTTTCTCCTCATCTTCACAATCATCGGGAAGAAATCCATAAGGCATGTATAAATGCGCTTCCCCTTCGTCTTCAAAACATATAAAAACTTCCTGACATCTATGCTCTTTCGCAGCAAAAATGATATACAAAAAAAGTAGCTTTTTTATTAGATAGCTTTCCTTTGTAAGTTTATGAATTTTTAGGGTATTGATTCCGCACTTGTGGGTTTCAGAATTATGCCAATATTCAATGGCACCCAATAATGTTGTCGTATCCGATCCCGAAGTTATTACAATCATTTGATGGGTACGGATGGTAGGTGCAGTGAAATAATAATCTTTTGCCTCGGAAGGAGTAGCAGGTCGAATTAAAAGATTTTTGGCATTTAAAAGAGGCATAATGAAGCTAGAAAAGCAGGGAATATTGTTCCACGTATTTTTTGAGGATAGGTAATAGCGCTGTTGCAAGAGATTAATTTCTTGGAGCTTAGACAATAAGGCGGTCGCTAAAGGGCTGTCGGAAATTTTCATAGATAAAGAAGAAAGGGAAGAATTTGTAAGCTTTAAAGGCTTTAGGCTTTGTTGAACGGTAGCGTTAATTTTTGAGTGATAGGTTGTAGTCTCCTTTAATTGGCTCTCCCTTGAAGATCCTATACTTAGGAAATTAGGAAGGTGAGAAAAAGTAGGACTTAATGAATGAGTATTCATACAAAGATGTATGTTTATTAAATTTCAGATAGTAGGGTCTTCTAGGAGATATTTTTTTGGTACCTTATAGGCTTTTGAGGGATATTAAAGAGCAAGCTGTTAAAACAAATTGTAACCCTATCAATAATTTTAAATAAGTTTTTTTAGAGCCCCTTCTATTTTTTATTCTTCTTGGGAAATCCATTCTTGATAAGGCTTAGAGAATAGAGAACGTGCTTTTGTCTGCCAGTTTTCAATCATATTAGCTGCATTTAAGGATTGTGGGCGGCAAACCCATTGAAGATATTTATTATAGATAGGGTTAAAGCTATCATTTAAAGATTGATGCATAGAGGCTTGGACTACCTGCTGATCATGAAATACTAAATCGTATAGCCATTCTTGAGTGAGAGGGGATACGTTGTGTAGACTTTCAAAGTAATATTCCAAAATATGTTCTAGCTCTGAAAAAGCCTCTTGAGAATAAGCTTTTTTTATTTTTCCGCTTTTTGAGCATAATAGCTGTTTTTCCAAAGGAAGGGAATAATGATCAATAAGACAGCTAAGGATAACAAATTCCCCCCAGGGTTTGAGGATATCATTCTTATTACCGCTAATGTTGGCAATTAACCCTTGCTCAGAGACTTCACTCAAACTCCCTACAATTTTTATACGTACTCGATCTTTATAGTAAATTTCTAGAGGAGGAAGTTTCCATCCTTTCTCGTCCTGCACAGGAAAATGATAGCGTTCATGCAAGGTTATCTCAAAAATTTTGCTAACATCCACATTAAGCTTAGAAAGAGTTTCGTGGTATTTAGCGATGGTACTGTGAATATAAGAAAGGGCTACCTGCTTGAAAAGGCCTAAGGGAAATTTTCCTTGTCTTTCCGCATGGATGATCGCCTCATTCACACTGTTTTTTAAAGAGGCTTTTTTAAAATCTAACATTTGCAAATGATTGATCACAAAAAATTCTTCTGTTTGCAAACCATGATCTTCCTCTCTTAAAAACATTCCCAAGTTTTTGTTAAGAAAGCTTTTAATAGGGTTTTGGAGAGCGTTTTTGAGATGACGTATTTCTAAAACAATTTCAGGAAAATTAAGCTCTACTTTCACTTGCGGAGTAAAATCGTGAAGAAACTGATGACGGCCTTTTTTGTCAGCAAGATAATAGCTTGAGGCTAATTGATAATCATAATAAGAGTAGTTGGGAAGGCGTTTTTCTGCAGAGAAGTATTGGTAATCAAAGGAGCGGTAAGGATGAGCATAAGTAAGTGTAGGCGAGACTTTACCTTTTTCATGCACAAAAGCTTGATCTATATAATGGAGAAGTTCGGTCACTACAAGAGAAGGGGCCTGATCTTTTCCCTCGTTTCCTGTGTAATGCGTATAACTTAAAATAAAGTAGTTTCTGGCTGATAAAAGCGCTTCTAAAAATAGATAACGGTCATAATCATTACGGGTAGGGCAGTAGTCGCAAGACTTGTTTTCTTTCATTAAATTTAAAGAAGAGCTATTTTCATTACGTGGAAACACGCTTTCATTCATGCCTACTAAAGCAATAACTTTAGCAGGTAAAGAACGCATAGGTAACATCGAACAAAATTTAACAGTTTGCAGATGATTTTCTTGAAAAGTAAAATGCCGGTGATTTAGGTAAGTTTCTAAATGCTTTTTTAAAGCATCAAAGCAGACTTTATGATTAGGAAGCCAACAGGCTGCTTTAGTGAAGGCATCCAATTGATTAAATAAATCTTGGTTTTCTTCCTCTTCTGCGTCTTTGTCCGCAAGATAGGTATAAGTAAGACGTTGTAACTCTAGAATCCACTCCTGGTAACTTTTTTTTGTACCATCGACCAAGCTTTTTAAGTCTTTTTTTAAAGCTCTCATGAGAGCGATCCATTTTCCTAGCAAAATTGCTTGGCTAGTTTCCACATGATTAGGGCGAATTAAAGCTGTAGAATCTTTAGGCAGCTGATCCATAGCTAAGCCTAAGAGCAAGCTAGCAAAACCTCCTTCCCAAGTTCCTTTAAGGGTGTCATCAACCATATTTTGACAATGCCTTTGGCGAAGAAGTTCATTACGATGAAGTGCATCTCCCCCCCAATGGATACCTACATCTTCCAGCCAGGTGCGTATTTGCAAAACTTCCTCAGCAGAGATTTGGTGTTTTCTTTGAAAGGTCGAGAAATTGAATAAATATAAGATGTCTTCAGCATCCCAGCGGCCTGAAGGAAGGTTAAGCAGATGCCAAAACTGTTTAGTAAGCGAATCTTCAGCAAGTGCATGCATGTCGAGTAGTTGGTAATCTAATTGAGGATTCTGGGTGCCGAAAATTTGTCGAATATAAGGAGCATAGACAGTGATATCAGGGGCCATCACGATAATATCAGAGGCCTCAATATCCCCCTCTTTTTTAATAAGTTCTAAAAGATTATTATAAAGAATTTGTATTTCTCGTTGCCTTGTGGGAGCGCAATGAAGTTGAATAGAAGTATCGTCAGAGATAAGGATTTTTTCTGCATTATCTGGATTACGCATGAACAGCAAATCCGCTTGAATGTAATCTAAAAGACATGGGGCATGCTTAGCTGCTTCCCAGATTAAAGTGTCATCAAGGTGTTCAGAATAAATCTCCTCTTTCTGTAGACAATGAGGTAGAGCATACTGAGCATAAGTTTCCTGATCCTTTTGTTCTAGTAATTCAGACATTTTACGCCCTAGCTTACCCCAATTGGCTAACAAAACATTTTTATCGCGTAAATAGCTTTCTAGCTCTTGCTGCTCAGAGGAAAGAACCTTTTGCTTTTTCCAAAATTGTTGTAATTTTTTTGCTTCTTTTTCAGATAAAATATCGCTCCAGAAGATAGAGCAGGGGGATAACAAATAGTAATTAACAGAATATTGTTCGGCTATTTTTTCAAAGAGTAAATAATCACTATTAGCCATAAAGCTAATAGAAAAAAGATGAACTTGAAATTCAATGAAGAAATCGTTAGCTAGAATAGGCTCGTTATAAACACAACTCCAGTTATTGTCCGGGGAGGAAAAGAGGGAACGCCAGAGAGCTTGTTGCCATCCTTGTTCATCAGAGTTCCATTCATCGACCATCGCTTTCCCATATTTTCCATAGTCCCTAAAAAGCTGAGCTACAGTTTCTGCCAGTAGGGCTAACCGTTTTGCACTGCGCTTAGAGAAAAGAAGAGATGGGTCAGAGCTAACATTAACTTTCAAGTAATCGAATAAAGGAGACCAATTTCTTTGCTGAGCGGGAGAAAGAGTATTCCAAGTAAGAGCCATTTTGTGGATATGAGCTTCAATTGCTAAAGTTAATTCCAATTCATTGGGATAATAGAAAGAATTTTTTTGCGGAGAAAAAAAATCGGGAAGCTTTTTTAAGGCCTCTTCTAGATAGATGATTTCTAGGCCAGCAGCAATTTCTAACTCCGGATCTTTAGCTAATTGCAAAATCAGCCAAGATTTAATCGCTAGTGTAGGAACGATAATAAGGCGTCGCGCAAAGGGAGAAGAGCTGCCAAAGAGGCCTTGTTTAAGATGGTCATAAAGAATTTCAATACGATTGCTATAAAAAGTTTTAATCATAAGTGTTTACTCTACCAACAGCTTAAACTATCTAGTCGTTAAGTAAACACTGTAATAGCAAAAAACAAAATTGTGAAGAAAATATATTGCTTAAGCCCTTGCTTCAGAGAAAAAAAGAATCAAGTTAGGTTTTAGAATATAGCTAGAGATTGAGTATGGAAGCTAAAAATTGCCTATTTAGTCATTAAGTTAAAAGTTATGCGCTTTTAAGCAGCTGTTTAGGTAATTGCAATCTTAGTAAGACTCTATTCTTAAGAAAAAAGCTAGCGTGCGGATAGCCAATCGTCTTTTAAAGCATATAGGCGCGTCCTAATGTTGCCTATCCTTTATTGCCAAATAGCTCTTCCATCAAGTCTTTTAAGAAGATATCGACCCTACAAATATCTAAACTATAAAGAAAGATTCTATTCATTAAGGTTACTTGTGTTTTTAAAGGATAAAGGGACAGACCAAAAATTTGAGGTGGTGAGGTTGATTAAAAAAAGGGGGGGGGAATATATGGTTCAGAAGAAAAGCTACTTTATCTTCAAGCTTTGTAGCTGCAGAAAGCTCCTTTGTTTTTCTCTTTTGTGCTCCTACCCTTAAGAAAGCATACGCTAAAAAGGAATCTTCTTACACCGCATACCCTATAGAGTAGATAGCACGCCTAAAGAATTTTCGCCTTGAAAGTCCAAGTCTAGAAACTTTTTCCTTTCATCCCTTATAATCCCAATCCTATTTTTTGCTTGAGTCTTAAGAGTGCACTGCTCATACTGTAAAAATTGTTAAATAATATATAAGTTTAATATGTTAACTTCCCTTATTCGCAAATATTCTTCATTTACCTACTTAAATGTCACTCAATTTTTGGGGGCACTTAATGATAATATCTATAAATTATTGATTGTTTACTTTTTAATTGATCAAGAAGGGATTGAAAATGGACATAAGATTTTAGCTTTAACAGGAGCTATATTTGTACTGCCCTTCCTGCTATTTTCTGCCTTTTCAGGCGTATTAGCTGATCGTTGTAGTAAGAGAAATATTATCGCCTTCACTAAAATTTTAGAATTAATGGTTATGACGCTAGGTATCTTAGCTTTTTGGTATGAAAGCCGCTGGGGATCTTATCTTATTCTTTTTCTGATGGCTGCTCAAACTGCTTTATTCGGTCCCTCCAAATATGGAATTTTACCGGAATTAGTCCCTCATGATAAGATTTCTAAATCCAATGGGTTGATGGCTTCTTTTACTTTTTTGGCTATTATATCAGGTACGTTTTTTGCCTCTTTTCTGGTAGATATTACGGGAAGAAATTTCATTGTAGCGGCTATATTTTGCACGGTTATTGCTTTAGTAGGGGTTATTTCGAGTTTTTGTATTGAGTATACTCCTCCGGCAGGCTCTTTGAAGAAATACGATGCTCGATTCCTATATGACATTTATAGCAACTTAAAGCTTGCTAGTTTGCATCCTTCCTTATTAATGGCAGTATGCGGCTCGGCTTTTTTTCTATTCTTAGGCGCTTTTGTTCAACTTAACATGATCCCCTTTGCCACCCAATCTCTTCATCTGACTGATATTCAAGGCGGCTATCTATTCCTTTTAACAGCTTTAGGAATTGGAACGGGATCAGTAGTGGCTGGAAAAATATCTGGTAAAATGGTGGAACTAGGGCTAGTTCCTATTGCAGCCTTAGGAGTAGCTATTTGTTGTTTTATGATTGACTTGTTCTCTCACAATCTAATGATGGTTATGGGTCTAGTGATTCTAGTAGGTTTTTTTGGGGGAATCTATGAGATACCTTTAGATTCTTATGTGCAAGTTGCCAGCCCTAAGAAAAATAGAGGACAGATTGTGGCAGCCACCAACTTTTTAAGCTATATAGGCGTGCTGTGTGCTTCAATTATGTTATATTTGACAGAAGAAATGTTAAAATATAGTCCTGATAAAAGCTTTAGCATTATTGGAACCATTACCTTATTTATTACGGTGCTAATTGGCTATCAGTACTTTGATTACTTAGCTCGCTTTATTGGGATGATTCTTTCACGTTTACATTTCCAAGTAAATTATTATGGTCTAAAAAACATTCCCGAGACTCCTACCATTTATGTTTGTTCTCATACCGCCTGGAATGACACTTTGCTGATGCTAGGCGCACAGCGCAGGAGATTACGTTTCTTTATTGAGCAAGAACAAGGGCATAGCAGTAAGTTTATGCGCCGGCTTTATCGTTTATTACGAGTCGTTTTTATCCCTGATATAGAGCCTTTAGAGAGAAATACAGCATGCTTAATGGCAATAAAAAAGACGCTGGACAAGGGAATCTCAGTATGCATTTTTGTAGAAAATGAAGCCATTGAAGAAGAGATCGAGAAGTTAAAGCATTCTTATAGCTTTAGAAAAATTTTAGATGAAACCTATTATTCTATTGTTCCCGTCATTATTTCTAAAGGGATGAAAGACAAAAAGGCCCGTTGGTTTGTCTCGCTGATGAAAAAGTTTCGTGTTCCTGCTTCCATCGCTTTTAATACTAAAATACCAGGGGAACAGCCCATACCTGAGGATTTTGAAGATGAACTCTGTTTAGTTACAGACTAAAATATTTTGGCGGCAGCGTTCTTTAGACAGTTTTTTGCAAGATTATGCAAAAATTCTATCTTTTTAAGTTTTATTCGATGCAATATTAATCATTCTTTTTCACATTTTAAATTCAAATTTTAGGTAGTTCGGCATGATTTAAAGCATTTTATGCTCTAATTAATAGCTTCTAACATAATAAGAGCTTTTAATCCAGAGCGAAGTGCGGCAGAAGCTAGACGAAATGCTACTTATACGCTTGATTACTTGAGAAAATTGCTAGGTAAAGTATTTGTCAAATAATTTTGATAAAAACCTCCTAGCTAGATTGTAAGTCGGTTGCATTTTTTACATCATGTTTGAGGCTGGCGATGTTAAAAAAAATGGTTCTGGGAATAAGGGATTATTTTTTTTTGCTGGAGCAAAGAGGCTGAATCGGCGGTTAGCTGGTACCCACCCCTGGTGATAAGGATACGAATTCGTTTGACTTGCTTTTTTAATTTTTTTATATTGCCTCTTAAAATAAAAATGCTGAAAAGTCGTCACTACCCAAGGAGATAAAATGCATCCTATCTCTTCAGTCTCTATTGAAAGCTTGCCCAATGAATTGCTGTTCCCTATCTTAGAGGCTTGCGTAGCTCCTCCCTTATTTAGCGTCTGTAAAAGATGGCATCATCTGCTGGCTTCTGAAGTGATGCCTTCTCTTTATAAGCAAATAGGTAAAGTGCATGTTCCTCAAGGAAATGTTAAGGAGCAGGCTCTTATTGTAGATAAAATTTCTAAGCTAGAAAATAGACCTTCAGAAATAGAAAAAGTCAAGGCAATCTTTAGACAAGCCTTTGCTCTATCTAAATCTCTTGCTCCCGTAGAGTTAGAATTTAAATGGAAAACCCAGGAAAAGAGATATTATACGCTAGCTAATTATTCCTCTTATCTTATAAATATTAATCGCCTGCTAATGTGGAAAACACTGCGTGGTGGAGCGGAATACTTAAGTCAAGAAAAAATCAAGTATTTACCTTTAGAAAAACAAGGGGAGCTTCTTAGAGATTGGATTGAAGAAAATTGTAAAAATACCACGGCTCTAGATTTATCTAGATTAGGCTTGACTTATTTACCCCCAGAAATATGCCAGTTATCTAAGCTGCAAGAGCTTGATTTAAGCCAAAACCAGCTCACCAGCCTTCCTGCAGAAATCGGGCAATTGTCTCATCTGCAAGGGCTTTACTTAAACCAAAACCAGCTCACCGCTCTGCGTGCAGAAATCGGGCAATTGCCTCAGCTGCAATGTCTTTACTTAAATCAAAACCAGCTCACCAGCCTTCCTGCAGAAATCGGGCAATTGTCTCATCTGCAAGGGCTTTACTTAAACCAAAACCAGCTCACCAGCCTGCCTGCAGTAACAGGGCAACTGTCTAATCTGCAAGGGCTTTACTCAAACCAAAACCAGCTCACCAGCCTTCCTGCAGAAATTGGGCAATTGTCTCAGCTGCAATGGCTTAATTTAAGCCAAAACCAGCTTACCAGTCTGCCTGAAGAAATCGGGCAATTGTCTCAGCTGCAAGACCTTGACTTAAATCGAAACCAGCTCGCCAGCCCTCCTGCAGAGATAGGGCAGCTGTCTCAGCTGCGGGTGCTTTACTTAAATCAAAACCAGCTCACCAGTCTGCCTAAAGAAATCGGGCAATTGTCGCAGCTGCAAGGGCTTGGATTGAATCAAAACCAGCTTGCCAGTCTGCCTGAAGAAATCGGACAGCTGTCTGAGCTGGAATGGCTTTACTTAAATCAAAACCAACTCACCAACCTTCCTACAGAGATAGGGCAGCTGTCTCGGCTGCACAGGCCTGACTTAAATCAAAACCAGCTCACCAGCCTTCCTGCAGAAATCGGGCGGTTGTCTCGGCTGCAAGAGCTTGAATTAAATCAAAACCAGCTCGCCAGCCTTCCTGCAGAAATCGGGCAATTGTCTCAACTGCAAAGGCTTTACTTAAATCAAAACCAGCTCACCGCTCTGCCTGCAGAAATCGGGCGGTTGTCTCGGCTGTACACGCTTGAATTAAATCAAAACCAGCTCGCCAGCCTTCCTGTAGAAATCGGGCGGTTGTCTCAACTGCAAAGGCTTT
>NZ_JRXI01000202.1:0-1706 GCF_000813645.1 Neochlamydia sp. TUME1
CTCTGCCTGCAGAAATCGGGCGGTTGTCTCGGCTGTACACGCTTGAATTAAATCAAAACCAGCTCGCCAGCCTTCCTGTAGAAATCGGGCGGTTGTCTCAACTGCAAAGGCTTTACTTAAATCAAAACCAGCTCACCGCTCTGCCTGCAGAAATTGGGCAGCTGCCTCAACTAGAATGGCTTTACTTAAATCAAAACCAGCTCACCGCTCTGCCTACAGAAATCGGGCAATTGTCTCAGCTTACCGAGCTTGAATTAAATCAAAACCAGCTCACCAACCTTCCTAAAGAAATTGAGCGGTTGCTTGATTTGCGCACGCTTGAATTAGCGGAAAATCCTTTAAAAGATATTGCAGAAAAAATAAGCCAGCGTTTTCCATTGTAGAATGGTCGTAAGTAATTCTTAAATTGAGGTGAGCTAAAATGAAATAAAAAACTTTTAGCCGTCTTACTTTAAACAAGTAATTCGCTTTCCTTCCCGCAACTAAGTAAGCTTAAGCTAACCTACACATTTATAACGACAAGAAGTTTTTCTCTTTTTCTGCAGATTGCTATGCTGGGAGAACAACCTTTCTTGACAGGAAGAAGCTAGGCGTATTGTATTCCATCATTCGCTAGAAGAATTAAAACATTGCACCAAAAAGAGCCGTTTTTCTCAAATAAAGCAAAGAATCAATCTCATTCTTTTAGCCACATCAAAATTGCCGCGTCACTTAATCCCCAAAACCTGTAGCTGCTCCTAAATGCTTGGAGGGTAGCCCCTCTTTCCTTGGATCTATCTGGAAAAAAAAGCGGCGGTAAATTATCCGTGAGTTGTTTTTCCTTGATAAGGATACGAATTGGTTTGACTTGCTTTTTTAATTTTTTTATATTGCTTTATAAAATAAAAATGCTGAAAAGTCATCACTATCCAAGGAAATAAAATGCATCCTATCTCTTCGGCATCTATTGGAAGCTTGCCCAATGAACTGCTGCTCCCTATCTTAGAGGCCTGCGCAGCTCCTCCCTTATTTAGCGTCTGTAAAAGATGGCATCATCTGCTGGCTTCTGAAGTGATGCCTTCTCTTTATAGAAAAATAGCCCAGCTTCATTTCCCCCGAGGGAATGCCACTACCCAGCAAACTCTTATGTTAGCCAAAGTTTATCAACTCAATCCTGTACTTACCTCTACTGAAAAAGTTTATCAAGTTTTTAAACAAGTTTTTACCTTAGCTAAATCCATTTCTCCTCTAGAATTTAAATGGAAGACAGAAGAAAAAAAATATTTTACTTTAGCTAACTACTCCTCTTATCTGCTGAATATTAATCGCCTTTTACTTTGGAAAAAACTTCCTGGTGGGGAAGAATACTTGAGCCGAGAAGAAATTAAACACTTGCCTCTAGAGGAAAAAGGGGAGCTTCTTAGAGATTGGATTGAAGAAAATTGTAAAAACACCACGGCTTTAGATTTATCTGGAGTAGGCTTGACTTATTTACCCTCAGAAATATGCCAGTTATCTAGGCTGCAAGGGCTTAAGTTAAGCCAAAACCAACTCACCAGTCTGCCTGGAGAAATCGGGCAGCTGTCTGAGCTGCAAGCGCTTAACTTAAATCAAAACCAGCTCACCAGCCTTCCCGTAGAAATCGAGCAGCTGTCTCAGCTGGGAGAGCTTAACTTAAATCAAAACCAGCTCACCAGTCTGCCTGCAGAAATCGGGCAACTGTCTGA
>NZ_JRXI01000203.1:0-7498 GCF_000813645.1 Neochlamydia sp. TUME1
GCTGCAAGGGCTTTACTTAAATCAAAACCAGCTCACCAGTCTGCCTATAGAAATCCGGCAATTGTCTCAGCTGCGATGGCTTTACTTAAATCAAAACCAGCTCACCGCTCTGCCTGCAGAAATCGGACGGTTGCCTCGGCTGACAAGGCTTTACTTAAATCAAAACCAACTCACCAGCCTTCCTGTAGAAATCGGGCAATTGTCTCAGCTTACCAAGCTTGAATTAACGGCAAATCCTTTGAAAGATATTGCAGAAGAAATAAGGCAGCGTTTTCAATTGTAGAATGGCCATATGTACTTTTTAAATGGGGGTGAGCTAAAATGAAATAAAAAAACTTTTAGCCATCTTATCTTTAAACAAGTCATCCGCTTTCCTTTCCGCAACTAAACAAACTTAAGCTAGCCTACACATTTATAATGACAAAAAGTTTTTCTCTTTTTCTGCAGATTGCTAGGCTGTGAGAACAACCTTTCTTAACAGAAAGAAGCTAGGCGTATTGTATTCCATCATTCGTTTGAAGAATTAAAACATTGCGCCAAAAAGAGCCGTTTTGTTTTTCTCAGATAAGGCAAAGAATCAATCTCATTCCTTTAACCAAACCAAAATTGCTGCGCCACTTAATCGCCAAAACCTGTGGCTGCTCCTAAATGCTTGGAAGGCCCCTTTTTCCTTAAATCTATCTGAAATAAAAGCGAGGTAGATTATCTGTGAGTTGTTTTTCATTGATAAGGATACGAATTCGTTTGACTTGCTTTTTTAATTTTTTTATATTGTCTTTAAAAAATGAAAATACTGAAAAAGTTATCACTACCCAAGGAAATAAAATGCATCCTATCTCTTCGGCATCTATTGAAAGCTTGCCCAATGAATTGCTGCTTCCTATCTTAGAGGCTTGCGCAGTTCCTTCCTTATTTAGCGTCTGTAAAAGATGGCATCATCTGCTAGCTTCTGAAGTGATGCCCCCTCTTTATAAGCAAATAGTTAAAGTTCATTTTCCTCAAGGAAGTGTTAAGGAGCCGGCTCTTATTGTAGATAGGATTTATAAGCTAGAAGAAAAGCTTTCTGAAGCAGCAAAGGTAAATGCAATCTTTAGGCAAATCTTTACTTTAGCCAAGTCTTTTTCAGCTTTAGAATTTAAAGTGCAAATAGAAGAAAAGTGGTATCTTACTCTGGCTAACTACTCTTCCTATCTTCTAAATATTAATCGCCTTTTACTTTGGAAAAAACTTCCTGGTGGAGAAGAATACTTGAGCCGAAAAGAAATTAAGCACTTGCCTCTAGAAAAAAAAGGAGAGCTATTTAGAGATTGGATTGCAGAAAATTGTAAAAACATCACGTCTTTGGATTTATCTAGAGCAGGCTTGACTTATTTACCCTCAGAAATATGCCAGTTATCTCAGCTGCAAACGCTTGACTTAAGAGAAAACGAGCTCACCGCTCTGCCTGCAGAAATCGGGCAGCTATCCCAGCTGCAAAACCTTTACTTAAATCAAAACCAGCTCACCGCTCTGCCTGCAGAAATAGGTCAATTGTCTCAACTGCAATGGCTTTTCTTAACTCAAAACCAGCTCACCAGCCTTCCTGCAGAAATTGGGCAGCTGTCTCAGCTGCAAGGGCTTCTCTTAAACCAAAACCAGCTCACCAGCCTTCCTGCAGAAATTGGGCAGCTGTCTCAGCTGCAACATCTTATCTTAAACCAAAACCAGCTCACCGCTCTGCCTGCAGAAATCGGGCAATTGTCTCAGCTGCAATGGCTTGACTTAAACCAAAACCAGCTCACCACTCTGCCTGCAGAAATCGGGCAATTGTCTCAGCTGGCATGGCTTGACTTAAACCAAAACCAGCTCACCAGCCTTCCTGCAGAAATCGGGCAACTGTCTCAGCTGATACAGCTTTGCTTAAATCAAAACCAGCTCACCAGCCTTCCTGCAGAAATCGGGCAGCTGTCTCAGCTAGGAGGGCTTCTCTTAAACCAAAACCAGCTCACCAGCCTTCCTGCAGAAATCGGGCAACTGTCTCAGCTGATACAGCTTTGCTTAAATCAAAACCAGCTTACCAGCCTTCCTGCAGAAATCGGGCAGCTGTCTCAGCTGCAAGAGCTTATTTTAAATCAAAACCAGCTCACCAGCCTTCCTTCAGAAATCGGGCAATTGTCTCAGCTTACCAAGCTTGAATTAACGGCAAATCCTTTGAAAGATATTGCTGTTAATCAATCTTCTTACTTGAGGCGGAGCATGGAGATTCTTTTATCTTTTGCCTGGTATTTCAGTACGGTTAGGAAGCTACAAGCCATAAGACGTAACATCAGATGATGATGGAGTCCTAGCCATGACTGTCCCTCAAAGTGATCTAATTCTAGCTCCTCTTTCATCTGCTGATAGCCTTGCTCAATTTTACATCTTTCATGAATCTATTCTACTATATGCATGCGGGAAGTATCTTTTGAGGCATTGGAAACTCGGTAACTTCTAAGGCATTTTCTTGGTTGGCCTCTAATGTTCTGGCTAGAATTTAAAGGAATATCTAGAGGCCAAAGAGCATGGTTTCTAGGAATTTGAGCCACAAAGGTTGACTGTCTTTTATCTAACTCTTCCAGCAAATCTCGTATTGCTTCATAATAAATTATTACACCATATTCCTTTGCTAGGGCCTTGTATTTCAAAAACCGATGTGGAAGGTTTTTATTGAAAAACTCAAAATATTTGATAAGTCCTTGATAGACCTCAAGCTTGTCTTGGTAATCTCTTAGATATACATCTTCATACTTAACAGGCCTTCGCGAACGCTCTACAAATATATTATCTGTCGCCCTTCCTTTTCCATTCATGCTAAAAGCAATATTTTTCCTCTAGTAAAATCTATAACCCTAGTGCTTGTAATACGAGTAAATGGGTGATTTTTATTAAGTCACACAATCAAAGAAGTGCCTAAAGCTTCATTAAGCCAGCTCTATGTCCTGTATGTATGGAGGTCAGCTAATAATCGTAATTTTGTAATCGATAGCTCTAAAAAACATTTTAGATATAGGAACTCATAGTAGACATGCTTGCTTATAATGAAAATGCATTGTATGTTAAAAGGAATGTTTAGAAGCTCAAAAGATAAGAATTTTAACCTTATAAATAATTAGTGAGGAACATTCGTTATGAGTGAATTAATATCAAAGCAAGAAGGGCTTCTTCAAAAAGACTATGCCATTTATAGGGGGCCTAATAGTCATACAAGAATTCGCGGCGTAGCAATTAATACTCTTCTGCACATTATTCATCTTCTAGATATTGTCCAATGAGAAAAACTTCTAAACCTTTATTGATTCTTTTTGTCCTGCTTCTACTTACGATGAGTCTCCCCTTAACGACTTCTGAGTGGATGCGAGGAAGCGCTTTGGCTATTCTCTCTCCTATTTGGGAAAGCTTAAGCCATTTAAAGGGGCAAAAAAAGCAAGAATTAAAAAACCTTGGGCCCATAGATTTACATAAAAATAGCATGCCTGAGATTCCAGAACCATCTTATGATGCGGTAGCAGCTCGTATTATCTTTCGTTCTCTAGGAACCTGGAATAGTTCCTTGTGGATTAACGTGGGAGAGGAAACGAATGAAGTCTATGAAAGTCCTTTGGTGGCTAAGAACAGTCCTGTATTGGTCGGTGATTCAGTGGTAGGCGTGATAGATTATATGGGAAAAAGGCAATCACGCGTGAGGCTGATTACAGATTCGGGACTTGTACCTTCGGTGCGCGTGGCTAGAGGGTATGAGCAGGGTAAAGCTATCGCAGAATATATTCCTGATCTACTTGCGTATATACATGCTCATGGAGAGGTGTTTGATAATGGGCGGGAAAAAATGCTAGCGGAAAATGTATTGCGCCATTTACGTCTAAAGTTATTGGAAAAAAAGCATACCTGGTACTTAGCTAAAGGGGAAATTCGAGGACAAAGCCGTCCTATCTGGCGAACAGATGGCCATCTCCTTCGCGGGTCAGGTTTTAATTATGATTTCGAAGATGAGCAGGGGCCTGCACGCGATTTACGTTCTGGGGAGCCTATAGGTTCTTCACAAGAAAAAGCTATGCCTTTAATAAAAGTAAACGATCTTTTAGTAACTACAGGCATGGATGGAGTCTTTCCAGCTGGCCTTAAGGTAGCAATAGTGACAAAAGTAGATCTTTTAAGGGAAGGAGATTTTGCCTTCGAATTAGAGGCTAAACCTACGATAGGAAATTTAGATGACCTAACATGGGTGTATGTTATAGCTCCATCAGAATTTAATGGAAAAGATCAGCCTAATTTACGTTAATTTTTAATTTCCTTTTATCTTATCTTTTAAAATTACAATTTATACGCTAAAAAAAAACTTAGTCTGCATATCAACCCTATGAAACATGCCTTTCTACTTAACAAGAGAAATCGTATAGAGTACGGGGCTGCATAAGGATTCGCTCAAAAGTGTATCACATGTGATTAGAAGAAAAGAGATGAGGATAAGCTTCTCTTATTCTAGATTGTTTTTAGATGGCTGGTCACTTTTTTGCCGGTATTAGAATTTAAGACTTGTCCCTCTTAGCCAGCGTGGCTACATGGCTTGCTTGAATAAGTTTTCTTTATTTTTTTTTCATATTTTTTTTTCAGTTCAATGACTTATAGTTTTTCTTATCTCCTTCAATCAAAAAAATCATTTAGGTCCCTTATTTTTTCTACATTATTTAATAAAATTTTTCTATACCATCTTGCTTTAGTAAATTATTAAAACACTAGGTGTATTATGCAAATAAATCTATCATCTAAAGCATGCCGATTTATTGATCATAAGGCCGATTACGTGCCTATCATAAGTACTGTGACTAATTTAGTTTGTATCTTTCAAAAAGTTTTTATCATACCCTTTAAGCAAGAAAAGAATATTTCTAAATGTCCTTACTATTCCTACCTTAACGGAAAAAGTTTTGGACGGTGTATAATTTTATTAATTCCTGTATTAGGAAATATCCTTGTAGGAATTGGGGACTTTGCTTGTAAAAGAGAGAGTGATAAAGACGCTTTGCCAAAGCCGGCCAAGTACTATGGCGGCATATCTAAGCATGAGGGCCAACCTTCTAGAGACGATAAAAAAATATTTCCTCTTACTCTCAAAAAAGAGGGGGTAGAGCTGAAAAATTTTAAAGAAAAGCTTCAAATTAGTGCCCAGCAAAAAGTGAATACACTTAGGGATGCTAGTAAAGATCACCAAAACGATAGGGAAGGTGTCCTTGCAGCTATTCAGTATGATGACTTAGCACTGCAGCAGACTTGCCAAGATTTCCAGGATGCTAAAAAAGTTGTATTTGCCGCCGTTCAGCATGATGGCTTAGCCCTGCAGTATGCTAACCACGCGCTGCAGAATAATAAAGAAGTCGTACTTGCAGCTGTTCAACATGCTGGCTTAGCCCTTCAGTATGCCAGCCCAGAGCTTCGAAATAATAAAGAAATTGTTCTTGCAGCTGTTCGACATGCTGGCTTAGCCCTACAGTATGCCAGCCCAGAGCTTCGAAATGATAAAGAAGTCGTTCTTGCAGCTGTTCGACATGCTGGTTTAGCTCTGCAGTATGCCAGCCAAGAGCTTCAAAATGATGAAGAAGTTGTTCTTGTAGCTGTCCAGCAAGACTGCTTGGCTCTTAGATACGCTAGCCAAGAGCTTCAAAATAATCGAGTAATCATTCTTGCCGCTGTCCAGCAAGCACCATGGGGGCTTAAGTATGTTAGCAAGGAACTTCAGAATGAGAGAGAAATCGTTCTAGCTGCCGTGCAGAAATTTGGTCTGTCGTTTAGGTATGCTAGTCAAGAGCTTCAAAATGATAGAGAAATCCTTCTTGCCGCCGTCCGGAGAAGAGGTTCTGTACTTATGTATGCTAGCAAAACTTTGAAGAACGATAGAGAAATTGTTCTTGCAGCTATCCAGCAAGATGGTTTGGCGCTTAGGTACGCTAGCGAAGAGCTTCAGAATAATCCTGAACTTGTTGACCTGAGTTTCGAGCTTTTTAGGCAGCAATCAAAAGGCTCGTTTCTTGGCTAGAAAACCTTAATGAGGGCTTTTTTGGCTGGCGGCAATAAGCTGCTACTCCTGCCAGCATATTGGCTAGAAAATTTGCTACGCTTCTTAATCTGAGTGTATAGGCAATGTAAGAAATGTTTTTTAGTTGCTCGTTTACAGTTTCGATTATAAATCTTTTTCTTAGTAAAATTTTGTCTTAAAAGGACATCAATTTTCGCTTTATATTCGATCGTATACATGTCAATAGCTCTAAAAAACCGTGATTAATAAACTTTTGCCTTAGCTTAAAGGAAAGATAACCTTTAGCGCTAGACAGCCTTCCCATCAGGTTTTTTGACAAAATGCCGACCATAAAAACATTGGAAATGTTCCTAAAGTTGGGCTGAAAAAGTTAAAATCTGTCCATTCCCATTGATAATCAGGTGATGTTTAAGGCTCTGAAAGTCATCCTGAAGGGGTTTTTCCTCTTTTAGCTCCCCCTTTAAAAACCTTATTTCTTGTAATTCTTTGTTTATGACCAACGGCAATAGAGGTAGAGTCAATAAGGCAATCCTGGTGAGCTTTCTCTTTCTAGAAAAGCAATTTTTTGGAAGTTGTTATCCTTTTCTTTCTTTCCATTTAATTAAAAGCTTTCTGGGTAGGCATAATGCGATTTTGGATTAAGTTTAGTTGAGCTTCAGCTCTTCTAAAATCTTCTTGTATCATTAAATTCTTCAATTCTTCAAAACTGGCATGAATATCACATTTTAACTGATCAGATAAGTTAGGCAATAAGTCTAAATAAGTAGGAAGAGATTCATCAATAAAAGGCGTTAATTCTTTTTTCATCCAATGGTTAGAATGAAGGTTAAGGTGTTCTATAATCTCATGACAAGCAAATAGAAGATCGTGGACGTGCATGCTTGCTGTGAGCAAAATTGTTTGGTTAGAGGAAGATTCTGCAAATTTTGCTCTCCAAATATCAGGTACAAGGGCAGAATTTTTTTTCGGCTCCTTTAGTATACAAGCTTGAAATGTAGCAATTCTTTTATCTAAATAAGTAGTAAAGTCGCGTCGAACAATAGGAAATTTAGAATCTGTGCTATGGGTAATAGCTTGGCGTCGGGCATTTTCTAGCCACTTATAAACTACTGAAGATTTTAAACTCGTTTTCTTAAAATAACAATTAATTATGTCTAAATGATCGAGGTTGAACTCATCATTTAGAGACATTCTCTGAATTATTAAAATCGTTTAAAATATAGGCTGTTTAACCAGGAGCCTAATATGATAAGAAAACCTTATCCTAGCGATTTAAATAATCAAGAATGGCAAGTGCTTGAACCTATAATATGCAAGAAAAAAGCTGGCAAGCCACCTATGCACTCTAGACGAGAGATGCTTAATGCTATCTTTTATGTCTTAAGGACAGGTTGTCAATGGATAGATCTTCCTCATGATCTTCCTCCTTGGAAATCGGTCTATTCTCAG
>NZ_JRXI01000204.1:0-8979 GCF_000813645.1 Neochlamydia sp. TUME1
AGGATTATGAGACCTTAACCAACACCAGCCAAGCGTTCCTCTACTTAGCGATGATACGTCTGATGGTAAGAAGAATAGCGCAATAAATTAATTCAGAGAATGTCTCTTAGAGTGCTTTTCATTTTAGTTAATAAATTCAACTGGGATTGTAATGTGTTCATGTTTTTTATAAGCCTTTAATTTTATTAATTAAATTAGTCGAAAAATATTTGTTTTTTTTTAGGTTGTATCAATTTTTTTACTACTTCTACTAAAATTAATATAGAGTCGTACGAAAATTGAGTTAATTCTGGAGGAAGGCCTAACATTTCTTTAGCCAAGACGCTTTCTTCCTCATTTGAAAATTTGTCTACCAATTGCTTGGCAGCATAGTAAACTCCTTGGCCTAGCCGATTTACCATAAATTTTCTTTTTTCTTTAGTAAGAGCAGCTATATCTTCTCTAGATAAAACTTTGCGCATTTGGAAGTCATGTAATAAAACTTTAAGAGTTTTATCCATCGCCTCATTTTTGGAATTAAATAAAAATTCGAGATTGCCTTTAATCTTTCTTAAAAATACTTCCGATATAATTTGGTAATCATGGTCAATTAGCGTAATACATTCTTCTTCAAGCGGAAAAGTAAGCGTTGAAATGTTGTCTACTTTTCCATCATCTATTTTAAGAGATAGAAGAAGTTCAATTAAAATACATAAGATTAAAAATGAGAATGCTGTTTTCTTATCCCTTAAAGCTTTTTATCTACAACTTTGCCTCTAGCAGCTTAAAATAAATTAAGCAGGTAACGAGAGGGGATCGTCAAGATTAGCAAGTAAAAGCTTTATGGTTAGCCTCTCACCAGATGGTAAGTTTCTAGAGCAATGATCAATAATGTGAATGCTAATAAGGCTAATAATAGAGGTTTACCACCCCTTACTTGTTCTTGGGGGGGTAGATAAAATCTGTAACGACCGAGCCAGACCATGCCAATAGGAAGCAGTCCATTAAGGATCGCTTCCCCAAAGCCACCAGCAATTCCTAAAGCCTCTAAAAATATGCCTGGATAGCTGCCGGCAAAGATAGCGGGAGGGATAAAAACTATTAAGCAAAGAAGTATACGTGTCCATCCTTGGCTTTTTGCCGATATTCCATCGGCTAAAAAATCTACCATAGAAAGAGAGACCCCTAAAAAAGAGGTAATCAGAGCAAAATACCCAAAGTAGGTAGCTAAAAAGCCAATCCAAGGGTGTCCTGTAATTGTATGGAGAAGTTGAGTAACGGGGATTCCTTCAGCGACCGCCTTAGCTATTTGCGATTCAGGAATTGTTCCAATAATCATCCATTGCCATAAGGTATAGATAATAAAGGGGAGGCTAGTGCCTATCACAATAGCCGTCCGTAGTTGTTGCACATTACGATGCATAAGGGTGGTTAAAGAAGGTATAATATTATGATAGCCATAAGCGCTAAAAAGGGTAGGCATTGCTAATAAAAATGCGTTCCAATTTCTTCGGGTAAGAAAGCTCATTTGTACTTCGGTACTTCCTAATCCTATGAGCAAAAAGTAAGAGAAAACAAGCGCTATCATAAGGATTAAATTTACCCGGTCTATTACTTGCGAGCCTAAGAAAACAATGAAACCAAAAAGACTAGCAAAGGCTATGTAGCCTTTATAACCTGTGAGATGAAAGCCCAAGCTTTCGACTTGGGAGATGAAAAGAGGTGTACCGCCAGCAATGTAAGAGACCTCTAAGCTATAATAAAGAAAGAGAAAAGCTGCTCCTGCTATCCACTTACCACAAGGTCCGAAAAAGCGTGCGGCCATGGATAACACGTTCGCCTCCTCTTTCATCCAGAGCGTGGCTTCCAAAAAAAGCAGGCCGGTGATTAGCATAAATATCCAACAGATAAGGTTGACTGCCATGGCTGGTAAGAATCCTGAGAAGCCAGTTACAACAGGTAGGGCAAGCATGCCTGCACCGATACAAGTGCCTGAAACAAGTAATATTCCACTAAGAGTGCTGAATTTGTTATTTATAGTAGGCATAGAAATTTAATTACCCTAGGTTTTATACGCAGGAAAAGAGATGTTAAAAATTGCTTTAAGGCAGAAAATTATCAAAAAAACAGATAAAAACAAAATGTTTTTGCAAATTAGAGGGTTTTAAGCTTAAATTAGCATTTTTTAGGAAATAGAATGAAATTTGCTGAATTGAGGGTTAGTGTGTCTTAAGCTGTTTCTTTTTTTAGGTAATGATCGCCGTGAAAGAGAGACAGAAGGCCAAAAATTTTAACTCCTCGCACATTAAATGAATCTAAGTAAGGTAGTTCAAAGGTTATGAAATCAGTGGGCGTAGTTGTTCTAACATTAAATGCTGAGAAGCATCTGGTACGCTGTCTTAATCCTATCATGCAATCATCGTTAAGCCCAAAAATCCTTGTAGTAGATTCGTCCTCGAGGGATCAAACCAGATCGCTTGCTTATTCATTAGGTGTAGAAGTTTTATCAATCCCACAAGCAACTTTTAACCATGGCAAGACCCGCGAGTTAGCAAGGAAACATCTAGGCACTGATTTGGTGGTTATGCTAACCCCTGATGCCTATGCGGTAAATCCGCAAGTTTTAGAAAAATTGGTTGAACCCATTATACAAGGCAAAGCATCGATCGCCTATGCAAGGCAAATTCCTCATGAAGGAGCCGACTTTTTTGAATCTTTTCCTCGGTATTACAATTATCCTGTTCGAAGTGAAATTCGAAGTATTGCTGATAGGCGCCGTTATGGCTCCTATACATTTTTTTGTTCAGATTCATGCGCTGCGTACTTAAACAGCGCTTTAGATGAAGTTAAAGGCTTTCGTTCTGTTCTTTTAGGAGAAGATACACTAGCGACTGCTCAACTTTTGAAAATAGGGCATAAAATTGCTTACGTAGCAGAGGCGGAAGTAAGACACTCTCATCGCTATAGTTTACGCCAAGAATTCTGTCGATATTTTGATACAGGATTGATGCGAAAAAAATATGAAAATATTTTAAATTGTGCGGAAGACGACCAATTGAGAGGGAATCACTATGCTACATGTATGCTTAAGCAGCTGTATCAAGAAAAACCTTTATTGCTCCCTTATGCTTTAATGCATATAGGTGCTAAATGGGCAGGATATCGCTTAGGGCAGGCTAGCATTAATGCTCCCTTGTGGTGGAAAAAAGCTTTAAGTAGCCAAAAGTATTACTGGAAAAAAATTACTACCTCTTAAAATGCAATAGGTTTAACATCATTACACTGCCTTGTTATTCCCTCCTAAACAGCGGATGTAGGTTCTACTATCTGCATTTAAAGCTGTAATACAATTTTAAGAGATATAAATAAGGTAGATTGAATTAAGAGAAGAAAGATCACTTTAATTCTATCAAGTTTAAAAATTCATTTTATTCAAAGAGGCTTATGACATGCCTTTAAGCGAGAAAAGAAAGAAAGTAAAAGTTAATTTTTTGTTTTCGCCTTTTGTTTTACTAAATGTATCTCTCCTTATAATTTTCGCTTCTTGCTCAACTGCTAATTTTGATTATCCCATTATGGGACCTGACGAATTTGTGATAGACTCTTATCGCATACGTCAAGGAAAGTTAGCTATCTTAGAGCTAGAGGGAGTAGAGCTTGGAGAGCTAGCAGAAGAGGATATGTTAGAGTACCGTGATGTAATCGCTGAAGATGATATTTTAAATATTGCTGTTTATCACCCCACCCGTAAAGATTTAATGCAGTCTATTCAATTTATCAATGAGTCAACGGGTGGATTTAAAGTCTATCAAGGAAAAATAGATGTACCCGATTTACCTCCCCTGGCAGTCAAAGGGCTTACTTTAGAAGAAGCTCGTGAGGAATTGCAAAGAGCTTTTCGGGACCAAATTCAGGATATAGAAGTGTATGTCAATTACCGTGATCGCCTACAACGTCGTGTGGAGTTAATAGGTTTAGTTTCTATTCCTACCGTACCGGTAGACGGAAAAATGCGTCTTTATGAAGTGCTTGCCAGATCTCATATTCCGCCAGGCGCTAACTTATTTAAAAGCTATGTAATGCGCGAGGGACGTCAATTGCCTATTGATTTGCATAGGTTAATCAATGAAGGGGATATGAAACAAAATATTGTAATGCGTGGAGGGGATAAAATCTTTATTGCTGCTCCCTCGGATGCTACAGTTATGGTGATGGGAGAGGTGCGGGCTCCTCGCCCCATCAATGTTCCTTACGGCTTTATTTCTCTACGTGAAGCTTTAGTGACGGCGGGGGGTATTCCTTTTACGGGTAATGGCAACTGCATCCATGTGATTCGTGGGAATATGCTTTGTCCTAAAGTCTACCTAGTCTCTTTAGATCACATCGTGCATTTGCCCAACGATAGCTTACTATTGATGCCTGGGGATACTGTATATGTAGCCGAAAAGCCTTTGACGCAATGGAATAGATTTATTGAGCAGTTGATTCCTAGCTTTACTGGCCTTCAAGCAGGCTATGGAACATACCAGTTAATTAACGATTGATTGTAGTAGAGGTTTACCTTAATATGCCGCCAATAGATAAATATCCTTCAGAAAGTGTGATTACTATCACTGATCTTTTGCATATCTTAAAGATACATAAGGTCGCTATTATATCTGTTGCCTTATTTTGCTGCATCTTTGCTGCCTGCTTTGCTCTATCTCGACCTGTTATTTACAATATCTCTGGCACTTTCAAAGACAAAGGTAAATCCAAGTCGGGTCTTTCTACATTAAGTCAGCTTCTTATTTCCGGTGCTAATGAGACCGAAGGTGAAGCTTTAGCTACCATCAAATCTCGCAAGCTTATGGAGAAGTTAATTTACCGGCGCGGCTTACAGGGCTTATTGATAAAAATGGAACCCCGCTTTGATTTACTGGGATCTATACCGGAAAATATTTTAGTGGAATATGCTCATTTCATTTCCCTTAAAAAACCCATCTTACCCGATCATCCCCCAAGCTTATGGCTGCAAGATGTAGCTTACAATGATGAGATTTCTAAAGTTTTTACTCTTCATTTCATTAATGAAGAATTTTTTGAAGTTTATGATGAAAATAATAGAAAGATAGGTAAGCATGAATGGGGGCGAAAAGTAACAGGTAAGGATTATGCTTTTACCGTTATGAAGAAATCCTCTGAGCCTTTAGCGGGTACTCAATGGTATTTAGAGTTGATGCCCTTGCACAGAGTATCGGAAGATCTATTGGCCGCTTTATCCATCCAAGCGGATCAAAATGACCGCAATCTCCTTCATATTAAATTGCAACATAGTAATCGTCATGTAGGCACAGAAATTTTAAATTCTATGATGCTGATTTATCAGGAACATATTCGCCAGGAGCAAAAGCGTATTTCTCAAGAGCAGATTGCTTACTTAGAAAAACGCCAGCAGGAAATGGGAGCTAAATTGCGTCAAATGATGGTTTCTCATGCAAAAAATATGTCATCGGACATTTCTACCAGTGGCTTTTTTAATTCGCTTAAAGCCATAGAGTTTTATTCTGCCAATCAAACGCATTACCAGCAGAAATTATACGATATAGAGTTAGCAATTAGGAGATTAAGTCACGCCCAGCAAGAAAACTGTGCTTTTTATGATCTACAAGGTGATCCCGGGGTTATCAATCAATCATTGGCAGAAATTAGAGCTTTAAAGCAGCAAAGCGATGCCTTAGATATTGCTTTAAAAAATGCTTATCCTTCTGGTAATCATCATTTTCATGATAGCTTTACTGAACAGTTATTAGATTTAGAACAAGCCAAGCGTTTATCTATTGAGGCTACTTGCTTGCTAAGAAGCCTAGAAAGTGGGCAAAGTCAGCCTACCATAGATCTTTTAGTTAATGATTCAAAATTTGCTGTACAAGCTTGGCAAGATAAATTGCTAGTCGCCCAAAATGATATGGATAGCTGTTTTTCTGAAGAAGAAAGGACTGACAAGGCTTTAGCATTAAAGACAGCGAAAGAAAACTTTGTGTCTTACTTAAAAAATTTAATACATCTTTTTGATGTGCAAGAAAAAGTCATTCAAGAGCGTTTAGCCTTTCAACAAAGCCCTCAAAATGAATTTCAAGGGATTGATATTGCGACTTCTAAAGAATTATATATCTCTTACACTCGCATGCTTAATGAAGTGCAAGGTTTGATCCGCCAACTGGATTTTATGATTGAGCAGCTGAAAAATCCTAATTTTGAAGTGACTTCAATGAGTGGAATTCAAAATGATTTTGTCACCAACGAGATGATCTCTAAAGCTTCACAAATTGTTCAGGCCATCAAAGATCAAAACAATCGCAGTGCTAAAGAAATGGAACGTTTGAAAGAACAATTAGATGTTCAAAAAGATTTCTTGCGCCAACACCTAAATCAAGCTGCTATGCTTCATAAGCTTAAAGAACAGCTGATTAAGGAAAAAATCGTTTCCCTGCAAAGTGTAACATTAGGCCTGTTACGTCAGCAAATTTCTATTTTAGATAAGCATATGCAGGAATATATGGCAATACGCTTAAATGATCTAAAGCAGGAGACTAACCTCATCGTTCAGCATCAAGAGCAGCTGCGTAAAGAAATGAAGGATTTACCTAACAAATGGGTTGAAGAGCGTTTAATCGATCAGCAGCTGCTCATTAATCAAAAGATGGTGGAAGAAATTACAAGTTTAGTAGAATCAAAGAATTTGACGAGTAATTTAGAGATCTTGCAATCTTATCCTCAAGATTTTGCGGTGCCTCCTCTGCATCCAAAGTCTCCGCGTAGTTTGTTGTATGCTGCCTTCGGTGCGTTTACGGGGGCCTTTATAACTTTTACCTTCTTTATTATTAAATCCACCGTATCTGGCATTCGAGTCAGCCCCTCTAATCTTAAAGCTAACGATTTACACCTCTCTGGCCATCTAACTCCTAAAGCTTCTAATGATTCTAATGAAAATTTGATGGACCAAGATTTAGATGTTCTGCGTCGTATGATTGCTTATATGACCAATAGCTCACAGTCGCAGATAGGACAGTCCTTACTTCTCCTGAATGGAGCAGGAATTGATTATTCTTATCACTTAGCCAAGCTCTTAACCAAGCTTGGTCAAAAGGTTGTCTTAATACCTATCTGTTTTAAAGCGACTTCCCAAGGGTATGGGACAGGATTAATTCAATATCTGCAAGGAGAGATTGAAGAGCCTATGATTACTTCCCAGGGCTCGTACGATTGCATTTACGAAGGAGGCGTCTCCCGATTTGCAGTAGAATTAATCGGCTCCCACCGTTTCAAAAATTTATTAGAGCAGCTTGTGCAAAGATACGATTGGGTCTTAGTCGTTAGCGATGCTATGCCAGCTAGTGGACAATCGGATCTCTTAATAAAAATATTTGATCATGTGGCTGTTAACTTGACTAATGAGTCTCTTTCAGATTTGAAAACTTATATGCCTTACAAAGAGCATTTAGCAGATAAGAAAAGAGTTACTTTTATCTTTAGCCCTGCAGAAAGTTAGAAGAGTAGTAAATGTTTTTGCTATCAGCTTCGCTGCCTCATTTTGAAAGCTAAGCTAAAGAAGTTTTTAGCCTCTCTAGGATAACAATAAGAGCAATTAAAAAGGTAGCCAGATATTAGTGGCGCTGCATCTGTCCACACGAGGAAAATAATCAGGAAATGTTTTTCATCCTCTCCTCTTAAAATTTTTTTCTGCTTTACGCATTTTCATCCTTGGCCTAATTATTGGCGATAGTCTCGAATATTTCTCATGAAGCTTTCAAAATTTGAACGAAAGGGATTTAAATCTATGCCCCCTCGTCTGGTGTACCGGCCATAAATTGTCAGCTTATGACAGCGACAATATTTTTGCAAATCCATGAAAATACGTTCAATACAATGCTCTCCAAATTCATAATGGCTGCGAAAGGAGATAATGTATTTAAGAAGGGACTCTTTATTAATTTTAGGCCCTATATAATGAATGTAAAGACTTGCCCAATCAGGTTGTTTGGTAACAGGGCAGTTAGATTTTAAAAGATTAGAATAAAATTCTTCCTCCACAAGTTCTGCTGCATGTCCAAGAATGGAAGGATCGACGGCGTAAAGATTGGTTTCAATATCTAAATTGTCTAAGCAAAACCCAGGGAGATTTTTTAAGCAAAGGCTTGCATAATCTTTAGATTGAATAAGGTTAACTTTTACTGGCTGGCCCACACATTTTGCTAAATCTTTCTCTAAGATGGCCTGGACATCTTCTAGATTGGCAAAGGTTGTTTGATGGAAGGAGTTTAAATAAAGCTTAAAAGATTTAGATTCTACAATATAAGGGGATTGGCAAGGAAAGAAAAATTCTCCTATCGCTAGGAGAGGTTTGCCTTTTACGTTAAGCCATGACAGCTCGTAAGCATTCCAAACATCGTAGCCTTGAAAAGGTAAATTTACATCAGCGATCCCAATTGCTTGGCGTTGTTTATCTCTAGGTAAAGGGCATAGTAAGCTAGGATCATATACAGTATCATAAAAGGTCTGTTTTCCTAGTGGTGAATTGATAAGAGTTTCATCCTTCATAAAAGCCACTTTTCCGATAAAATAAAGTTTAATTTAAGCATCTACCATACTCTGCAAAATGATATTTTTTCAATGGTTAACTCTTAAGAGAGCTATCTTAAGCACCTCTCAAAAATAGAGCTATGCAGGGAAACAGAGCTTTTTTTGCAAAATAAAGAGAAGGCTAGCTTGTAAATCTGAGAGCAATGATGATAACATCTAAGGTAAACTATGTCTGGACACCTTTATTTCACCCTTTGCTTCAATAGGGGAAAAATTATCAATTCCTTGATCGAATACAATTTTTTTTCGTAGTTTGGCTTATTGCCCTCAATTCTATCCCTCAACTCCCAATTAAAAAAACAGATAGCCATGCTTTCTTTTTTATGGCCCTTGTAGGACTTAAGAAGTTTTAAAAAAAGCAATTATGTAAGCTAAATA
>NZ_JRXI01000205.1:0-24863 GCF_000813645.1 Neochlamydia sp. TUME1
AAATAGACACTTAAATCTTCTTGAGCTTCCCCTTTTAATTAAGAATAGTTTTTTTTAAGCATCTCGCTCTATAAAGAACCGCTTAAAAGCTTATAAATAAACAATTGGCTGTCTTAAGATGATTTTTTAAAGCAGGCTGCCATATAAGGATTTAAGTGGGCTTATTTGTTTAACCTACTAAGAGGGGAAGAGTATAAGCTTTTAAAGCAAAACTCTTTAAAGCTGAATGAAGTAAAATTTGGTTTAAAGCTTCTGGTAAAACATTTCGCCATTAGCGATGAGTTTCATGACGAGCTTTGATTTCTCGCCATTTTCGCACCATTTGAGCTCCTAAAGGAGCCGATTCTTTTCCCCAGGCGCCATATTTTAGGTAGACTACCACCACCAATTCAGGATTGCCCCAGCGATCCAGATACAGGAGAGCATGCGAATCGCTAGGTATTTTTTGATTAAAAGCAATGCCCCCGAACCAGACATGAGTATAAAGGTTTGTTCCATCGTAAAAGTCTAAGTCAATATTCTCCATGGATTCCGCTGTGCTGGTTTTTCCAACCATTTCGTCTTTGAGCTCAAGATAGTCGGCAATAGCTTCAGGATATTCACGATAAAAGCGGGAAAGGCTAGTCAATCCCTCAGATAATTGTTTTAAAACTACTTTATGCATACCAATAAGCAAAATATTGCGAATAATATCAGGCATAAATAGGTTTCTTTGGACGAGGGTAGGAGCTTTTTTCACGATTTGGGAGTGATCAAGACAGGCAGCTTCAAGGGGTTGTTTACTCTGTGCTTGTGAACGGTACCCGGCTGTTAAAGAAACTATCTTGGGCTTCAAAACATGCCCTTTATTAGCTATAGCAGACAGCATAATGCTAGTCTGCAGGGGGGTAACGACTAAAGTATGTTGGCCATTAGCCATAGAATAAAGGCCGGTACGATTGGTTATAAGATCATTAGGAACTTTTCCTGCAATTTCACCAGGCAAGTCTATACCTGTGCGTGTGCCATAAGAGAAATCTAAAGCTGCTTGAGAAAGGTCAGCCGGAGAGCTTAAATACTCTGCTGCTAGAATAGAAAAATAAGGATTACTAGAGGTTTCAATGGCACGAATCAGATCAATTTTACCAATGTTTTTGGCATGGCTTTTAAGCATACGGCCTCCCTTGTAATATTGAGGAATAGGAGTGCCATCTTGGTGATAACCTACAAAAGTATCCTTACCTTTTTTAAAGATCTGGTCGACCATAATTAAAGGATTGATGCTGCTAGGAGAGAGTTTATCATTGTTCAGATGCTGATAGCGTTGCTTTAATGCTTCATAAGAGGTAATCAACTTAAAAATAGAGCCCTGCGTTGCAGCTTGCCTATAGGCTTGGGAACGCCCATATCCGTATCCCCGTAGAGGATAAAAAGCGCGGGCAAGATCCTTTTCTATTTGCTTTCCATTAGTTTTGTTGAGGTAACGATAATATCCAAGTAAGGGTCTATCTAGATGATGAAAGCTGCGAAAAGTACGCAAGTAATCTTTAGTCATCTCCTCATCTAAGTCTTTCAAAACAAAGGATAAATTAAAAAAGGCATTTTTCCAAGGAAGTGCCGCATGAGCACCTGCTTGCAGTTCGTTATACCAGGTTAAAAAGTGATTAAGATAAGGCCTAATTTCTGCTGATCCATGGTAGGGAAGGCGACCTGTCAAAAAGACTAAAAGTAAGTCCCATTGATGTTCATTCCAAAATAAATTAAACATCTCTTTTTCTTGCTTATCAAAATAGTCTATATAAGGCTTGGGGTATTGATGATGGGCTTTTTCTTCTGCCCGTTTTTCTTTTAAAAAAAGCTTTTCATTTTCTTGGCGCCAAGGTATGAAATGTTGTTCATGGAATAATTCTTTAGCCATTTTTTGCGCTGTTTCTTGTAAAGAAATGTAGGCAGCGGAAGAATTTCTATAATCCTCAAGCGATTGCTGTCCTTTTACAGCAAGGAGCTGGGGAGAAAAGCGATCGTTACAGACGGCAAGGCGGCATAGATCAACAAGTAAGATCTTATCATAATGTAAAAATAAAGCAGAAAAATAGGGAGCTAATATTTTCTTTTGTTGTTCAACGCTGTCGGCGTGTGCTTTTAAATTATTCTCAATTGTCAGCTGTGTTGGAAGAGGAATTTTTTCTTTTCGCATGTGAGTTCCATCTTCACCATACAGTAGCTTTAACAGCGCATAGATGTTACAGGTGCCACTTAATTCAATTAACCTATCAATCGCTTGTTGGATAATCACTGCCTTTTGCACGCTATCTACCTCTTGGATAGCCTGCATGATTGGAGTATCGGCTTTCAGTATAAGTTTTAAATAATTATTCCAATCAACCATTAAGGTATCTTCATAAAATTCTTTAGTTTCCTCCTGATAAAGCTCTCTTTCTAGGGGGCGTTTTTGATCCCACACTTCAGCTATATAATTCTCACTTTCAAACCAGCGAATGATATTGGCTATTTTCTTTTTTGCTGCCTCTGGATTAGCAGCGGGAATAAAATCGTTAGGGTCTGTGCGTGGGTAAGAGGCTAAAGCAAGAACTTCCCCTGATTGGGGATCTAATGCTACTATAGCCCCTCCTTTAATCCATGGTTGCTTGGTAGGCTTGAAAGGATATTTTGATAAACGCGTTTCGCGAATACGTTCATTTTGAATAAGAAGTTGCTCTGCATATTCCTGCAGCTCAGCCGAAATCGTAAGAAGGATGCGCTGTCCTGCTACAGGCTCATGCGAGCCTGATAATTCTCTTAAGAAATTGCCGCGCGAATCAGAATAATAACTTTTCTTGCCATGATAGCCCCTTAGATTATTTTCAAAACTGCCCTCTACTCCGGCCTTCCCTACATAGTCATTAATCGTATAAGCGTGATCGAGAAGATCTTGAAGACGCTGCCGGGCTTGAGTTAAATTATCAACACCTGAGGGAAGAGGTATTTCGTCACCTGCATCACTACCTTGAATATATGCTTCCAACATTTTGATCTCCCGCATGATTTTATCATACTCCTGACGGTTAATCGCCCCCATATATCCAATGATATCCGCAGCTACACGTCCTTTAGGATAGTAGCGCTTAGGTACTTTCTGCACATGAAGGCCTAACCAATCCTTTTCAAGCATTTTTAAGCGATAATATTCTTTTTCGGTAAGATCTTCTTTAATTACGAAAGGTATCTGCCCATAAAATGAGCTTTTAGCATGAATAAGATCCTCCAGCCTTAGAGGATCTAAATGAAGCTCTTCTCCTAGCAGCTGCGACAGCTGCGTAATATACTCTTTACGTTTAAATTTCTTTTTTTTATTTCCTTGAGCATCCTTTTCCCATCTAATCGAAGGAATGTGGCGCAGCTGAGAGTAGATAATAGCAGCCCGATAAGAAATTTTATTCAGAGCTAAGGGATAGTTGAAGCGGTCACGAATAGTAGCTCTTTTAGAGGGTTCAATGACTGTCTTTCGTTGAGGTTTAAGCGCCTCCTCTAATTTGACCTCATATTGGATAACAGCCAGATACCAAATGCGCAGGATAATTACAACCAGGGCGATAAAAATCAGATTAAGGATTTTATTAGCCTTTTCTGGTATATTAAGATTGCTTTTTGCTCTGCGAGAAGAAGAATGTATATGTCGTGCCATGATTTTTATTGTCCGGCTTTGAGAATATACGATTTTGAATTCTAAAGCAAAATAGGATTGCAAAAATTGAATTGATGTTGCAAAAGAATTACCACATCAGGCATAATTTAACTCGCAATCATTAAATGCGCCTGTAGTTCAATGGTAGAACAGTAGCCTTCCAAGCTACGAGTGTCAGTTCGATTCTGATCAGGCGCTCAATTTACAAATTCTAATATCAACCAAGACCGAAATTCTATCTTAAGTAGAATGCCGTCGTCAAAATAAAGGGACAAGGCTTGGCAACACAACAACAAGTTAATGTTACTATTAAAGATCTACTAGAGGCTGGTGCTCATTTTGGTCACCAAACCCGTCGATGGAATCCAAAAATGAAACGTTTCATTTTTGAAGCGCGCAATGGATTATACATCATAGATTTAGCTAAAACACTTCAACAGATAAGGTTGGCTACTGAAGTAGTTAAAGAGGTAGTCGCAAAACATCGTTCTATCTTATTTGTAGGGACAAAAAAACAAGCGAAAGTAGTCGTGCGTGAGCTAGCTGAGCAAGCGGGAGAATTTTATGTTTGCGAAAGGTGGCTAGGTGGTATGCTAACTAATATGTCAACAATCCGCCAATCCATTAAAAAGCTTGAACGTATTGAAAAACGTATTACTTCAGGTGGAGAAGGATTAACAAAGAAAGAGCTTTCTTTATTAAATAAAGACTACACGAAACTCAATAGCAATCTTTCAGGAATAAGAGGGATGCGTAAGCTACCAGGCCTGGTGATCGTAGTAGATCCAAGTAAAGAACATATCGCCGTAGCTGAAGCTAACAAATTAGGTATTCCTGTGATGGGCTTAGTGGATACAAACTGTAATCCTGACCCTATCGAATATGTCATTGCCTGTAACGACGATGCTCTTAAGAGCGTTAAACTTATCATCCAAGCATTAGCTCATGCTATTATAGAAAAGAAAAACGAAATGCAAATTGCATTTGGCAAAGGCGATGTAAAAGAAGATGAGGAAAACGAAGAAGGTGTAAGTGGCAAATATGATGAAAAAGATGAGGCCGATGAAAAAGCTTCTGCAATTTCGGAGGTTTAATTTATGTCAAAGATGCCTATTACTGCTACAATGATTAAAGAACTACGCGAGAGAACTGGCGTAGGGATGGGAAAATGTAAGGAAGCTTTGGAAGAGGCTAATGGAGATATGGAGCTTGCTATTTCAAATCTCCGTAAGGCAGGCATTGCTTCTGCTGTTAAAAAAGAAGGCCGTACCACTAACGAAGGGATGATTGGCTTTTTTGAAAATGACAAGACTGCTGCTATTGTTGAAGTTAACTCAGAGACGGACTTTGTAGCCAAAAATGAACGTTTTAAAGAGTTTTTGGAAAACATTGCTGCAGAGATTGCTAAAACCCATCCTACCTCTTTAGAAGCATTTCTTGCGCAGCCTTATTCTAAAGATACTTCCATATCTATTGACCAATATCGTGCAACAGTCGTTCAAACGATTGGCGAAAATATCCAGATTAAACGCTTGTTTACAGCTGCAAAGTCTCCATCTAAATCGATTGGTATTTATTCTCACCTTGGTGGTAAAGTCGTTACAATGGTTGAGATAGAAGGCTCTGATGCAGAACAATCTTTAGCTAAAGATATCGCTATGCATGTAGCGGCTGCTCATCCAGAATTTCTTTCTCCTGAAAAAGTTCCCGCAGAGCTTATAAATAATGAGAAAGAGATTGCCAAAAGCCAGATCAAAAACAAGCCAGAGAATTTCATTGATAAGATTGTTGAAGGTAAGCTCAATGCCTATTATGAAAGTGTATGCTTAACCAAGCAAAAATTCATTAGGGACGATAGCAAATCGATTGCCCAGATCGTTGAAGAGCGCGCCAAGCAAAGCGGCAAGCCCCTTCAGCTAACTAACTTCTTGCGTTGGACTGTGGGTCAATAGTTAAAGCTTTACTTTCTATAGATTTAAAACGGGAGAAAAAACACTCCCGTTTTTTCATTTGCGGTTATTTCCTTGTTATAGGTATCATGAATATTAACAATTATTCTTTAGTTTAATATGACACCTATTAAGCGATCTCTTTTAATACTAGCTCTCACATTGATGTGGAGCCCTTGTTTTCTCTTGATAAAACTTGCTTTGGTTGATTTTAATCCTGCCACGATTGTTTTTCTGCGAGTCAGCTTAGCTAGTCTAATATTTTGGATAGCTTTACGCTTACAGGGAGGATCTTTACCAAAAAGCTTTACTTTTTGGAAACATTCAGCTTTTATGGCTATATTTTCTTCGGGGCTTCCTTCCTTCTTATTTTGTTATGCTGAAACCTCTATAGAAAGCGCTCTTGCAGCCATACTAAATGGCTGCTCACCCATGTTTACAGCCATTTTGGCTCATTTGTTTTTGCCAAATGATAGAATGTCTATTCATAAGCTCATAGGCATTTTAATAAGCTTTTTTGGAATTTTATTACTATTTTCCCCCAACATTGCTCAAGGCATGGATGGAGATTTTATAGGTATGTCTGCGGCGTTAGTAGGTGCTTTTTGTTATGCTATTAGCCATGTATATGCTAAGAAGTTTATTGCTGGGCAAGCCCGTTTTGTAGCTCCAACGGCCCAATTATTCATGACAGCATTGATGATGTTACCTTTTGTCTTAGGTTCCCTAGAGACAAAATCTAGTTTTACCTTTCCCTCATTAACCAGTATGCTAGCTATTTTAGGGTTGACATTGCTAGGTACATATTTAGCTTTTTTTGATTTATTACTATCTTTTAGAGCATTGCGGTCCTACAGCTCTATCAATGGTTTCTTGTTTTTTTCCTGCGGTAGGTATGTTATTAGGCTATTTATTTCTCGATGAAGCTTTAACTGCAGGCGGCATTTTCTCAGCGGGTTTAATCCTTTTAGGGATGTTGATTGTAAATGAAGTCATTAGCTTTAAATGGCGGCGTCTAAGATTCTTTCAGCAAGAAGCTTAATAAGCTAAGCCCTGAGTTCATCTATTGGATAAGCAGAAAGATTTTTTCTTAAGGTGTGTGTGTCTATTAAGAAGTTCTAGAGATTTTTTTTGTTGCATGCTTTGTTTATTTATAAGGGTTTAAGCTAACGCTCTTGCCCAAGGCCTTTAGACTAAAATTTCTTTCTAGCTCCGCAAAGCTACAAATAGACCACCTTGCAAACATGCGGGTCATCTTGAGATTTCTTAAAATTTACAAGGGCTAATTCAGCATATTTATTGTTAAGTTTATCAAGCATGAGCTCGAGAGCTTCCTGGATGCGAGAGGGATAGTGTGTCTTGTAATATTCTAAATCATCAGCTTCTAGATAATAAGGATTATGATTATAGGCTTTAGAAGTTGAAATTTGAATAGATAAAAGCACATAAAAAGAATCATTTTTGAGATTAAATCCTCTTCCTTCATAACCTTCATCTGATAGAGAGTGACCGTAATACACATTCTTCAACTTTCCTTCAGAATTAAACTCTAATTCAGCTAGGCTACATTCTTGAGTTTTAGCATATTTAAGGGAGTGATCAAAATCAATTGACAAGATAGCTGAGGAAAGGGATTTTTTTAAAATTTTCAAGTTATTGTCGGTCAATTTATTTAATGGGTGATTTTCATAATATTTTTCCCATTGAAGTTTGTTTTTAAAAGAACATAATATTTCCTTAGAAACAAATATAATCGTATTAACGAGAGGCACACAATAGATTAAAGCTGTGAATAAGCAAACGATTTTCTTGCTAGTCGATAGAGGCTTTAGCTGGTCTGGGTAGAAAGCCTTATTACAAAAAGTTATGCTAAAATTTTTATAAGCTTGCTTAAAAGGTTCTTGGAATATTGTTTTAGTCGATAGATGAAAATCTCGTTGATTCCTCAAAAGAGCTATTTGCATGCCTAGATCGTCTCCTTGGTATAAGTGTCCTCAAAAATTTATTATATACCTTTTTTCGTACAATTACATCAATAGGCAATTTGGTCCCTCAATTTTTATTACATCTTTATGGCCGAAGGCATGGGCTAGGTCAAAATAATATTGAGCCAATTTTGAGTCTTTCTCCGTCCCTATTCCACTTTCATAACACTGGAATAAATGGTAAGCTGCATTTTTATAGCCATTCTCGAAAGACTTTTTAAAACATTCAAAAGCTTTCCTTAAATCTCTTCTCGTACCTAGTGCTCTTTCATAGCATATGCCTAAATTGCATAAGGCTTCTTGATGATCCTCTATAGCAGCTTGGCTTAAATACTTAAAAGCTTTTGCTTTAACCGAGCAGATCCATGCTTCATCCTCCTGGTCGGAAATACAAATGCTAAGATAGAAATTTAGGTAATGGGCTCCTATTTCACTTAACTCAGCAGTCTCTAGATTTTTATTCTGCTTTTTTAACTTCAATTTTTTTAAATGAATTCTTACAAAAGACATGCCATGAGTGGTTTGGCATAAATGGGTGCGGTTCGTGGGGTTAGGTCTTAACTGCTTAGCGGGAAGATTCATTTTTGTGCTGGCTTCATAGCCAGATGGTGTAGTCCAGGGTTTATTACTTACATTTCCTGCAAAAAGGATGCTTACCACTTCAAGATTTTCGTCGATTACAGGAGAGCCTGAATTTCCATGAAAAGAGTCTAAGTTTGTTTCGATATGTTGTTCACTACATTCTTTTTTTACGGACGCCCCTAGATGAATTTTCAAGGGTAAACCGCGAGGATGCCCTAACATAAAGATTTTTTTATTTAATAAAGACTTTTTTATAAAATTAACTGCTAAAGGTCGACGCCCGATCACTTTTCTATCTAACTTTATTAGAGCCCAATCAATTAGGTGATCCGGCGCACATGTATAATTAAAAAAAACCACTCTTTTAAAACTGTAAATATCTGATTCGCAAAATTCATAATCCTCAGTCCTCATTTTTTGACTTTTCATCTGAAAGCCAAATACGAATTTAATACGTTCTAATTCGCTTTGCGCTTTTAGACTTGTTCGGACAATAACGCCTCTTGCTTTTTTGGGTTTTAATTTCGTATAGGGATTTGAACGTGTAATACAGTGAGCGACAGTAAGAACATGTTGAGGCGATACTAAGAAGGCTGTACTTAATCCAGGAGTAGGCTCGTGGAGAAAAGAATCGGTATGGCCTAAAGGGATTCCTTTAGCTTTTTTAGAAATACGTTCGCCTAATGTTCTCACCCTCTCCGTATCAAATTTATAAGTAATAAAGCCGTAATTATTGATTCTAATTAACTTATGGTCTGGCATCATGCATGCCACACTGTCGGCTTGCTCCTGAATAGTTTTTTCTAAAGACTCACCTAAATTGAGTTCATTGAGTTTATAAAGATTTTCAATGCAAAAATCTTGAGAGTAAAGTTGTGAATTAACGCTTTGCCCAATAGCCATGTTATTTCCTTTCTACAAAAACTATTAATAAGCTTTATTTTTGACCCCTAATTCTTAGATCCGCGGGTTTTATTTCTCTTCCCTATAGAGCAGGCCCTACATAGAAAGAATAGTCGCGATGATAGCGATTCTAGTATTGAACAATCAAACGACTAAAAAAATAAATAATGAACACTTCCTACCATGCCAAAAAAGTAATTTTGCTAAAAGTTAAAAATCTAATTCTTATTTCTTTAAGGGTATAAATTTTACTTTTAAAAATTTATCTATATAGCTGTTATTTAGGTTAATTTCTTTTTCAAAAAGGCTTTTCTTTTTTTGAAGAAGGTTTGCCTGGCTATCCTGTGTGGGAGAAATTCTGAGATGTTAGAGCCCTCCTTCTTCTCTTTAATTATTAATGCCAGACATCATCCAACCATGGGTAAAATTTTTTATCTTTTAGCTTATTAGCGTTTTTATCTGTTTTATTATTTGCTGGTTTTAGTGCCCTTTAACCAAAATTTAACTTTATATAAAAGAGTTTCGTGCTTAGTGAATTTTTTTTAAGCCTCGTATCAGGGGGGGGCCTTTATATTACTTCTATTCCTTGAGAAAAAAGTGTGTTAGCTTAAAAGTTGAGGGTAAAAATACTAGGCTTATCCCTACGGGCTATAGCAGAAAAAGAAACGGTTAAAGATGATTTTCTACATGTTTGCTAAATAATGAAATCATAACTTTTTTAGCGTTTTAGTTTATGCTTAAACAGGTTTTTTATGAGAAGGAAATATAAGAAGGATGAGAAAATAAGAGCGGATTTTAGGTAAACTCCTTCTTTAGAATTTCCTATACTGGAATAAGATTAATTGACCCAACCGCCTCCAAAGGAAGAAGGTAAATAACTTTTTTATATTAATTACCTGTCTAGACTTGTCTTGGGTAGATTTGCTACCGGATAAAAAGGCATGTTATTTTTATTCTTCTTTATTAAATTTTTTTAGTGTAGAAAAAATTAATATTCAAAGGTTATAGAGAATATTCTAAGGGAAAATATCTGCCTTTCGCTTAAGGAATCCAAATGATAGAAAAGATTTACTAAAATTAAAGGAATTAAGGAGGATAAATAACGATTTTCCCCATTTAAATGATGAGATGCAGGTAAAAAAGCTTTAATTGGCTTTCTTAACGCCTAATGGAAAGGTGATTGTAAATTATTAGAGCTATATTCTATGATGCTTGAGCTAAGAAAGATCAAAGGTGCTTTAAAGAGGATGAAGCAATAATGGCAAATGCACTGCAATGGATTGATTCGCATGCTCATTTAACAGATTCTACTTTTACGGCTGTTGATTCACTTTTACAACGCGCGCAGCATGCAGGAGTGCGCTCGGTTATAAATATTTGCACAAGTATTAGCACCTTAAACGCAGGTTTAGAATTAGCTAAAAATTATCCATGGATTTATAATGCGGCCGCTACACCTCCTCATGATGTAGAAAAAGAAGGCGAAAACGTTTTTGCTGTGATTGCTAGGCATGCACGTAAAGGCCATTTAGTCGCCATAGGTGAGACGGGACTAGACTACCATTATTATGCTTCTTCGTCTGCTATTCAAAAAGATTTCTTGCGGCGTTATTTTCACTTAGCCTTAGAATGTAAGTTGCCCGTAGTGATTCACTGTAGAAATGCTTTTAAAGATTTCTTTGAAATTTTAGATAAAGAATATATGAGTAGTAATGGTAAACATCATCCCGGAGTTTTGCATTGTTTTACGGGCACTATAGAGGAGGCTGAACAGGTCATAGAGCGAGGATGGTACTTATCAATAAGTGGGATATTGACCTTTAAAAATAGCGAAGAGCTGCGCCAGATTGTAAAGAGGATACCTCTAGAAAAGTTGTTGATAGAAACAGATGCGCCTTATTTAGCACCACAGACTCAACGGGGAAAAATAAACGAGCCTGCTTATATAGTAGAAACAGCTCAAACTATTGCTCAGCTAAAAGCTATCTCTTTGAAAGAATTAGCAGACCAAACAGTAAGAAATGCTTGTGAATTATTTAAAATAAAAATTTGATAAAACTTTTAAAAATTGTAAGATTAAGTTAATATCATGCACAATCACACGTTTATATGGTTAATGTATGGCAAATAATATTATGCGCATCTGCAGCTTAGGGGATCACTTTTGGTATCCTGAAATAAATAAACAGATTAATTTGCTTATAAAGCATCCTAGGCACCATATAGAAGTGGATTGTAGAACTCTTTATAAAAAGCATTCAAAAACGCTTAGCGCTCGGATGACTGTAATTGCTTCTAAAATTTTTCATAGTCTGAAATTGTTTTTTCTTTCTCAATACCGACTAGCTTTTGACCGCGCCGTTAAAACTCTTATCTATTCAGAAGAAATAAAAACCAAAGTAGTCAGCAAGCCCTCCATTGCTTCGGAGCCTGAGCCTCTTAAGCCTTTATCAGAAGATGATTCTTTTAAACCTTTAACGGATGTACTGACGGCTGAAAAAATTGCAAAAAGAGAGCAGCTAGCTTTATTCAATAAAAAAAATCAGGCAGCCATAGCTATTCAGAGATTTTATCGCAAAATGAAGTTTATTGATAAAAAAATAGAAGAAGAAAAAGCTTCAAGAATCCATGTTCTAAATGCTTTTTACGCTTTAATTCAATATAGTGTCCATAAAGAGAACCTTAAAAGATTGGATGAAAATCTTAATTCTCAATGGCGTATAGTAAGGTTTTTTAAGAGCGAGAACGATCTTGATCAGCATATACGCCTGACAGCTTTAGAGCAAATGAAGACTTTACGAGAAAAGTTAGTAGAAAACACTAGAATTTCTTCTACTTTAAAAATAAAAATCGACGATGAGAATCTGGCTCCGGAGATCGTTTTAAAAGAAATTAACCGCGAGATCAGTATTCAAGAAACAAATTTGGCAAAAATTGATAAACGTATTATAGAGTTGAGAAGTCAAAAAATAGCTAAGTAGCAATAAAATAAAAATCATTTAAGCATTTGTTTATAAAAAGCCTAGTGGCTGCCTTTTTTCTCTTATGAAAAGACTTTAAGCTTTTTACTAAAGAGGCTGTTGTTTTAAATGGCTTATAAGCCTTACCAGGAAATGCAAAGTGACTGAAAGCACATAGACAGATTAAGCAGGTAAGACAAATAGGTAGAAAGCTTAGATTTTTTTTAAACTCTCTACTTGATAGGCTAACTCGGCTCCTAACAAAAATCTCTTCTCTCCTCATTAGAAAAATTTAGGAAATCATGAACTATATACTTTTTTTAATAGCTATATTAAGTTGTTTAAGTCGTTTAGTTGCTGCTGAACCTCTTTATAATTTGAAGGAAACAGAACCTACCGTAGTAGTAAAAAATGAACTTAAACGTTTAGATCAACTAATCTTTGTCACTGAAATGAATTTAGAGCAGCAAAAAGCTTTGCGGGAACTTTTTCTTTATTACCAGGATCGACAATCTTCCTATTTACAAAGCCCTCAGGATAAAGAATCTACTTTACATATGGTAAGAGCTGCTTATCAATTGTTAGAAGCTATAAAAGCCAACCATCTGCTACAGACTTTTGATACAGAGTTTATTAGTCAATTGACTTTCTTTTCACAATTTGCGACTAAACAGGGAATCCCCAACCCTTAAAAGCCATGGATATTATTTACTATCTTGATCGAAAAAATGGCAAGCGTGAAATAGAAAAAGTATATGGGGCCAGAGCCCTTAAGCTTTTATATGGCCACGATTGGATTAGCAAACTAGTAGGGCCTGTGCTTTTACATAGTTTAGTAAAATATTCTTTTTTCTCAGCCTGGTATGGTAAATGGCAAGCTTCGGTTAAGTCTAAGAATAAAATAGAGCCTTTCATTCGTGAATTTGGCTTAGACCCACTCGAATTTTTAGAAGAAGTTTCTTATTTTAAGTCTTTTAATGATTTCTTTATTCGCAAGCTTAAACCTACAGCTCGCCCTCTTGCTTCGGGAGAGGAGGTAGCTATTATTCCTGCTGATGGACGTTACTTATTCTACTCCGATCTATCCCAAGTGGATGGCTTTATCGTCAAGGGAGAAAAATTTGATTTAACAAGTTTATTAGACGATGCTGATTTAGCCGCGCACTATGCTAAGGGAGCTATGGCCATCGCTCGGCTTTGTCCTACCGATTATCATCGTTACCATTTTCCCTGTGATTGCGTGGCCGGCAAAACAAAAATCATTAATGGTTGGCTTTACTCTGTCAATCCTGCGGCCTTAAAAAAAGATATTCATATTTTTACTAAGAACAAGAGAACTCTTTGTAAATTAGCTACATCCTCCTTTGGTTGTATCTTGTTTTTAGAAATCGGAGCGACTAATGTAGGTAGTATTCACGAAACCTATCAGCCTGATGTGCTGCAAAAAAAAGGAGATGAAAAAGGCTATTTTTCATTTGGCGGTTCTTCCTTAATCTTATTATTTGAGCCTGGTAAGATTCAATTTGATCAAGATTTGCTAGCTGCTAGCCGGCAAGGTTTAGAAATTAAATGTTTAATGGGCCAGAGTATGGGAAAAGCACTTAGCTAATATGATCAAATCTCAGATGGCTCTCAGCCCTCAATTTTTAATGAATTTTTTAAAAGCTTATAGAGCTTATACGCTTTTGAAGCACTTCTTATGCAGCTCCGTACTTTATAAAAGTCCTTTCCTTAAGGAGAGAGATAGCTTGCAGAGGGTTAAATATATAGACTAAGTTTTTTTTAAGCGTATTATCCTTTCCTTCGCTTTAGATAACCCTTCTTCCTTACCTAATTGTATGTCTAATTCTTAATCCAAAGTCTCCCAAAGCAACAAACTTCCCCTAGATTCTGTTGCATGCATGAAAGGGGGGCTGAATGTTTATCTAAATAATCTATTTTTTCTTTTAAAGAATACCCTTAAAAAGGGAACACTTAAGCCTGCATTTTAAAAAGAAAGAGTTTCCCTTTAACGATTTTCTAACTTCTTAAAGGCTTGGTTTTTTCAATGGATGATCGCGTAAGAAGCTTCCCAAAAGCGCATAAGCAAAGAAAAAGCTTTTGAGGCTTATTTCTAGAGTTTATGCACGTTGCTTGTATTAAAAGCAATTTTTAAGTATTCTTATCTTCTTAAATGCCTAAAAAAGTTGAGATATCATGTTTGGATTTTTAAAAAAAATTTTTGGTTCGGCTCAGGATCGTCTAAGACGAAAATATTTTAAAATAGCACAAGAAGTTAATGAGTATGATGCTAAGTTTCAAAATTTAAGTGATGAGGCACTGCGGGCAAAAACGCAAGAGTTTCAGGAACGATACAAAAAAGGTGAAACATTAGAGCTTTTACTTCCGGAAGCCTATGCCGTGGTAAAAAACGCTTGTAGGCGCTTAGCAGGCACAGAAATTCACGTTTCAGGTTATCATCAGAAATGGGATATGGTCCCTTATGATGTACAGATAGTAGGGGCTATTGCTTTACATCATGGCTCAATTGCCGAAATGCAAACTGGCGAAGGTAAAACTCTAACGGCAGTAATGCCTCTTTATCTAAATGCTCTTACTAAAAAACCTGTTCATTTGGTTACTGTTAACGATTATCTAGCTCAGCGTGACTGTGAATGGGTAGGAACTGTTTTTCGTTGGTTGGGATTGACTACAGGTGCTTTAACAAATGATACGCCAATGGAGGAACGTAAAAAAGTTTATCTTAGCGATATTGTTTATGGAACTGCCTCTGAATTTGGCTTCGACTATTTACGCGATAATTCCATGGCTTCTAGTAAAGAAGAGCAAGTTCAACGTGGCTATTACTATGCTATTATTGATGAAGTGGACTCCATCTTAATCGATGAAGCTAGAACTCCCTTGATTATCTCAGGGCCGGTACCTGTTAGCCGACAAATGTATGATGAGCTTAAACAAAGCGTAGCAGATATGGTACGCTTCCAACGCGACTTATGTAATCGTCTTGCTTCTGAAGCTAAAAAAACTTTAGATGTTTTAAAGCCTAATGAAGGTTTTTCTGCAAAAGCAAAGCGCGATAAAAAGGAAGAAGAGCAAGAAAAAGAGGCTTATCGTAAGCTGTGGTTAGTAGGTAAGGGCACGCCTAACAATAAAATCTTAAAACGTTTGAAAGAGGATCCAGATGTTCGAGCGGCTATTGATAAATGGGATTTATACTATTATTCAGATCCTAATAAAGAAGAAAAGCATACAGCTTTAGCAGAGCTTTATATTCTCATTGATGAAAAAAGCAATGAATATGAATTAACGGACAAAGGGATTAATCTCTGGAAAGAGGTCGTAGGCAGTGATCATGGCGATGACTTTATCATGCTAGATATTAGCCATGAATACTTACAAATCGATGAAGATACCTCTTTAGATGAAACGGCCCGAGTGCAAAAAAAGTTAGAAGTGCAAGAAGAGGATGCTAAGCGGAAAGAACGAGCGCATAATCTTCGCCAGTTATTGCGTGCGCATCTACTGATGGAAAAAGATGTCGATTACATTGTCCAGGATGATAAAATTATTATCATTGATGAAAATACCGGACGCCCTCAGCCTGGTAGGCGTTTTTCTGATGGCTTGCATCAAGCTATAGAAGCAAAAGAAGCCGTTTCCATCCAAAAGGAGACGCAAACGTATGCGACTATTACTTTACAAAACTTTTTCCGTATGTATGAAAAGATAGCAGGGATGAGCGGGACTGCCGTAACAGAAGCTAATGAATTTAAGCAAATTTATAAATTAGACGTCCTGGAAATACCTACTCATAAACCTTGCTTGCGCAAAGATTTCAATGATGAAATTTATATGACTGAACGTGAGAAATACAGCGCAATTTTAAAAGACGTTCGTGAGGTGCATGAAGCAGGCCGTCCTCTTTTAATTGGAACAGAATCGGTAGAGGTTTCAGAAAAACTTTCCCGTATTTTTAAACAAAACAAATTAGAGCACACAGTTTTAAATGCTAAGAATCACGCCAGAGAAGCGGAAATTATAGCGAGTGCGGGTAGACGTGGAGCTATTACTATTGCCACTAATATGGCAGGCCGAGGAACAGATATTAAACTTGAAGCGGGTGTCGCTGGGATAGGGGGCCTTTATGTCATGGGGACCACTCGTCATCAATCACGTCGTATTGATCGCCAATTGCGGGGCCGATGTGCTCGTTTAGGAGATCCTGGTTCATCTAAATTCTATGTTTCTTTTGAAGACTCTTTACTGCGCTTATTTGCTTCTCCTCGCTTGACAGCTGTGTTACAGAAATTTCGTCCTCCTGAAGGGGAGCCGATTTCTGCTTCCATGCTTAATAAATCTATCGAAACTGCTCAAAAACGTATCGAGCAACGTAACTATACAATTCGTAAGCATACACTAGAGTATGATGATGTGATGAATAAGCAAAGAAAAGAAATTTACTCTTTCCGCAATGATATTTTACATGCGCTAGATATTAAGCCCCTTGCTATTGAAGTTTTAGAGTCTGTTTGCCAAGCAGCCGCGGAGAAGTATTTTAAAAATCGCGGAGAGGAGAACGGATGGAATCCAGAGGGTTATCGTCATTGGCTAATTAGCCACTTTCCTGTAAGCTTTCCTGAAGGGCACTTCGATGATGAACATGCGGATATGATAGATCTTGAGAAAAAAGCGATTGATCAAATCGTAAAAGCCTTTAATGAAAAATATGAACGTGAAGATCTAAAAGCTCCTGCCCAAGCTGGCCAAGGGGAAAAGCTAGTGCCTGCTTCCAGACCTGTTAACGAAGCTATTCGTAATCTAATGATTCGTAAGCTAGATCAGCGTTGGCAAGAACATCTATTAGCTATGGATCATTTGCGCTCGGATGTTAACTTGCGTACGTTTGGTCAGCGCGATCCTTTGATGGAGTTTAAGCAAGAAGCTTTTATTCTTTTTGATGAATTAGGTAATTTATTAAGAGGCGAGATTGCCCAAGGACTCTTTCGTTTTGAAATCTTAACGCAGGATCATCCTGCTATCCAACAATTATTAAGCCAGATGCGCCTTGAGACCCAACGCTCGTTGGTCGCCGACTTAGATGGGGACTCTCTATCTGCTCTTTCCACGAATAATAATGAAGAAGCAAGGGAAAGCAATGCTCCTGCTGTTCGTTTACAACCCTTGGTTGTCGAGCCTAAGGCAGGACGCAATGAAAGCTGTCCCTGTGGCAGTGGTAAAAAATATAAAAAATGCTGTGGCCTTCAACAAGAAGTGGGAGAGCAAGTTTCTTAAAAGCATGGATTAGGAGCTCTTCTCATCAAAAGGGCTCCTTTTTTTCCTTGTATCTTTTAAGGTTTCTGATTAAGCAAAAAAAATCTTAGGCAAATCTTTTAGAGTTTATGAGACCAAACAGCAGGCAGTCACTCTCATTCTCACCTGGATTATCTTTAGTTTATTTTATCATTTTAAGAAAGAAGGGGAATTGCTTAATCTTTTAAAGATCTTATTTCTCATCCTAGGTGCTTTGTTGAGGAAAAGCAGTTTAAAGGCTCTCATTTTCTGGACAGAAGAACGCTTAAAGTTAAGGAAAAGAAAGGTGAATAAAGAAAACCTTATAAGGTAACTCAAAGGTTTCTTGTGTAACTAATCAACACTCTTACCCCTTAAATCTCTTAAGGGTAGCTCTACCTGCTAATCCAAAGAGCGCATCGCTCGCCAGCTTAAAAAGATTAAAAGCCCAGCAGTACCTAGATATAAAAACCAATAATTAGCATTCCATTGCAGAGTTAGGATACCTTCTTGAGAAAAACTGAATAAAATGATCCCAAAAATAAGAAAAACAGAGCCTGTGAGCAATAAAACAAAAGGTAGCAAAAAGCTTGTTGGATAATTAGCAGAAGAAGTGGCTGCCTCTGAGTCTTCTTCTTCCTCAGAAGATTCTTCGTCTACTTTATTGATATCATAAGTTGCAGAGGAATCTTGACGATAAGAAGGAAAAGGAGCAATATGGGTCAAGCTTTTATCATGTTGGGTAAGAAGAGAAGAAGAGCTTAGATACACACCACAATAAGGGCAGTTCTCATCAGAAAATGCGACACGACCTTCGCAATTCCAGCATAACTTCTTTTTGGGTAGGGCGCTCATAACTGGCTCTGTGTTAAAAGGGTTAAAAACAATTTCATGGCCTTATTTATAATTTCTTGCAAGAAATAAATCAACTGATGTTAAGGAGTTTACTTGTCTAACTACTTTGCCAGAAGCTACTTTTTCTATCTACCATTGTGTGTAATGATTGGATTATTTTATGGCTGTGCTGCTTACAAGTATCCTACAGAGTGTTATTATGTTGAGCCTCCACTCCTTTTAGAACAGGAAGAAAGGCTTTTATATGATATTTATCATTTTCAAGCTTCTTCTCATTGGCTTTATTACCTAATTCCTCGACACCGAAGCCAAATCTATTGGTATGATGTAGGCCATTGGTGCACATGGGCTCTTTTTGGAAATGATGATCATGGACTTTTTGCTGAAGCCCAACTGCCCTTGTTTAAACCTTGCAGGCCTACTAGCTTTCTTAAGGCTTTTACATGGATGGTGCGCAATCCTTTACATAACTTCTGTCATTACGTGATAGGGAATGCTGGATGTGTAAATGACGAATTTACCTTTCTAAAAATCAATAAAAAACATTTTTCTTGCTTGCATTATGAGCCAGTAGCGCGCACAGTTTTTGCTGGTCGTTATACATCTTTTTACTTAGGGTTACATGGAGGAAAGCCATTCATCTCTTTACGTTTATCCTACGGGCCTAAATGGAAAAGTGATTTTTATATTGGATGGCGTGAGAGGGGAAATTTTGGAATAAAATTTTTGCCCTTAACTAAAAACTCTTTAGTCGTCTGGGAGAACCTTCCTTATGAAGATGCAGAATAAGGGTCTCACCCTTAATAAAGCTCTTCTATTCTAGCCTTTCTATACCTATAGCTTAAGCTTAACGTTCATTCTTTACCCCTCACCTGTGGGGTGTAGTAATCGGAACAGTTGATAAAGCAAGAGAAAAGAAGATGGAAAATAGTCCAAATCATCCTGACGGGGTAGCTATAGAGGAAGGATCAGCATGTGATCCGGCTGCTATTCACACGACGCAAGGGGGCAAATCTATAGCGCTGATAAATGCAAAGAAATAAGAAGGTGCCTACTTAAAGATGGATTCTTTCTAAAGCTTTAAATGGCTTGCTCGGAAATTTACATTTACACTCAAGAGGCTGAAGAGTTCGGTATCAAGGTTGAGAAGTTAAGTTTTGATCATGCGCGCATGGTAAAAAGAGGGGATCTTGGCAAGATGATGAAAAATCTAGAAGGATTAATAGCTTCCCAACTTATTAAACTTATAGGGGGATTTGGAAAATTCATTTCTCTAAAAAACCCCAAGCAATGCGAGAAGACAAATGAGTGCTTAGCTTGAGAAAAAAATTATTGCCACTTAAGAAATGTTGCACTGTCTTTTGCCGCTAGAAAGTAAGGATGTTTTTGCGGCACTTACTAAAGCTTTTTGGAAAGCTAACATTATAATAGACACAAAGGAATAAAGGTAGAAGGGATTGACAAAATCTCAGAAGGTATTAAAGTGCAGCGGGCGGAAGGAAAGAGTGATACAGCGAAGATGTTATGGGTAGTTTTAGGCCACTTTATGAATGCCTCTAAGGTTTGTTTAGAAAAAGGTGAAGTAATTTTAATGAAAAAGATTTGATTTCTGTAAATGTTAGTATGGAAACAAATGGTCACGGCATTTATGCTGGGGGTGAAATCGCTTCTAACTGATGTTTACCTCATGGGGCTACACAGCAAGGTTGCGTAGCTGGTCGCCATGCGGCTGGAAAAGAAGTCTATAAGTTTTATGAGGAAATCCCTTATGGGGTTTTTGCATGCCCGGACATTGCTCCAGCTGGAGTGTCCTTACAGGGGGCTTTAGAAAGGGCATCAAGCAGTGGTAGAAGCTTTTCCCTTGCATGCTTTAGACAAGTTTTAGGCTACGTATCAAAGGGAAGGATTTACACAAATAATAAAAGATAAATTTCCAGGGAAAATTTTAGGGGCTCCAAGCTGTGGGCACAAAGCTTTTATTTTAATAGTGCAAATGAGCTGGACGATGGCGAATAACTTGACTATCGAGCCAATTAGAAAGATCATTTATGCCTATTTAACGTGGGGACAGAGGCTTGGCTAGAAGCTACCTTTATAGCGGCTGATGCACCTTTACATTTTCCTTCTAAAATATAAAAAAAGCAGGCTTAATTCTTATGAATCCTTTAGAATTGTTTGATAATACGCCTAGGATAAAAAAGAAAAAGTTAAACATTCTTCCTATTAATCCTGACGTGGCCCACCAGGATAAAGCTGTTGGCCTTGGACGTTTCCCTTCTTGGTTACATCGTAAGCTCCCCGCCGGAAGCAACGTATGGAAAACAGGAAATATCTTTAACCAAAATCGCTTGCACACAGTTTGCGAGGAAGCCAAATGCCCTAATCTAATGGAATGCTGGTCTAAAAAGACAGCGACCTTCTTGGTGATGGGTAAAGAGTGCACTAGAGCTTGCGGTTTTTGCGATATTGATTTCTCAAAAGCTCCTCAAGCATTAGAAGCTGATGAGCCCCAGCGTGTAGCTGAATCGGTATTAGCGCTGGGCTTAAAGCATGTGGTGATTACTATGGTGGCTAGGGATGATTTGCTTGATGGAGGTGCCGAGCATTTATCTAAGGTGATCGAGGAAATTAGGCGACAAGCTGGTGAGGTTACCATTGAGGTCTTAACCTCTGATTTTGCCGGTAAACATGCCTCCTTAGATGTTATCCTAAAAGCCTGCCCTGAAATTTTTAATCACAACTTAGAAACGGTGCGAGCCTTAACACCTCGCGTACGCCATCGAGCAACTTATGATAACACGTTGAAGGTGTTAAGCTATGTAAGGAAACAAGGAGCGCAAGGCCTACTTCTTAAGTCAGGAATAATGGTAGGCTTAGGGGAAAGTGAAGCGGAAGTTTTTGAAACGCTTAAAGATTTAAAAACCGTAGGTTGTGATATTATTACCCTGGGGCAATATCTACAACCCCAAAAAAACAAGTTGTTAGTTAAAGAATTTATTACTCCTCAACAATTTAAAAAATATGAAGAATATGGATATTCCTTGGGAATCAAAAATATGTATTGCGGACCTTTTATTCGCTCTAGCTATAATGCTGAAGCGGTTTGGAAGCAGACGTGTAAAGGAGAAAAACAATGAGAGATGAAGAGGCAGCTATCGAAGGTTTACCTTTGGCTAATGCATTAGATCATGCGATTCTTATACACCGAGAGGTGCATTTCGGAGGAAAGTTTGATGTCATGCTGGATTATTATCTTAATGAAGGAAAAGGGGTAAACCCTGAGTTCGAATTAGAAAGAATTCATACGTTAGCCAAAATAGAGAAAAAAATGAAAACAGATTTGGCTCCTTTAATGCTTGCAGGGGCCGAGGCAGAAAAAATTGCAGAAGCCAAGACAGCTTACAAAAAACTTAGAAGCTTATATGAAAAGCCTAAGCCAGCCATGAAAAACATGCTTTTAGTGGCTGATTTAATTTTATCTGAAGATTTAGAGGCTGCTCAAGAAATTGAAGCGATTGTCCAGGAGAAAGGAGCTATTGTACCTGCTTTAATAGAATTGCTTAAAGCAGAGGAATTTTACGATCCGCTTTTCCCAGGGTATGGTTTAGCGCCTTCGTTAGCTGCCAAATGCTTAGGAATGATAGGCGATAAACGTGCTATTATTGCCTTATTCGAATCCTTAAGCCAAGGAGATTTTTTTGAAGAAGATATTGTGTTGGCAGCTTTACGTGCCATAGGAAAACCAGCTAAAGAGTTCTTGTTAAAAGTTGTGCATGGTCGTCCTATTAACGAGGACAATGAAAGAGCAGCTATTGCTTTGATTGCTTTTAAAGAAGAGGAAGATGTGTCCAAAGCATGTTTAGAAATGTTAAGGGATTCTCAAGTTCGTAAGGATATTCCTTTGGCAACCTATTTGATTTTAGCTTGTGAAGGCTTAAAAAGCTTAGAGGACCGTACAGCTTTTCAACTTCTTGCGCAAGAAAGTGGAATGCCAAAGATGCTCATGCAAGATATTCATGCCGTTGCTAGCCTATGGGACACAAGTCCCAGCAGACCTTAACGAAAGATGAGTAAATTTATCTTTTCTTTCACAAGCTAGGGTTTATATACTAATACTTAGGATTGTATAATGAAGAAAATAAGCATTTAAAATGCTTTCTTGTAAGTTTTAAAGGAGCGGAAAGAATATTTAGCTTCCTACCTATAGATGGATCTAAAGGCACGTTGTTCCCTGCTAAAGCAAGAAGAATGCTAGGTGCGTTTCATGTATGTTTTTCTAGTATTGTGAGTTTAAAGTAGAGTGTAAAGAGCTGTTTTTTGATATTTTCTTGTATGCCTTGTTTCTTTTTTTATTTACCTATGGTTTAAAAACGCTTGATAATAGACATCAGCTTTAATAAGGAAGCCGTATAATGAATCCTAGCTCTTCTATCACTATCGAGCATTTACCTAATGAAATACTAGCCCCTATCTTAAAGGTTTGTGCTAGCCCCTCGTTATTTAGCGTTTGCACAAGATGGCGACATCTGTTGAGCACAGAGGTAATGCCCTCTCTTTATAAGCAAATAGGTAAAATGCACTTTCCTCAAGGAGATATTAGCAAGCAGGCTTTTATTTTAGATAAAATTTATAAGCTAGAGGATAGGCTTTCTGAAGGAGAAAAAGCCAAGGCAATCTTCAAGCAAACCTTTACTCTAGCTAGATCTCTTGCTCCTGCGGAGCTAGAATTTAAATGGAAAACCGAAGAAAAAAGGTATTTTACGCTGGATAATTATTCCTCTTATCTTATAAATATTAATTGCCTGTTAATGTGGGAAAAACTTCCTGGTGGGAAAGAATACTTAAGTCAAGAAAAAATTAAGTATTTACCTTTAGAAAAGCAAGAAGAGCTTTTTAAAGATTGGATTGAAAATCACGGTAAAAATATTGGGAATTTATCATTAGTGGACGTTGGCTTAACCTTTTTACCACCTGAGATAGGTTGCCTTTCTCAACTGCAAGAGCTTAGCTTAACTAACAACCGGCTTACCACGCTTCCTGCAGAGATAAGGCAGCTTACCTAGATACAAATACTTTACTTAAGCGGCAATCAGCTCACCGCCCTTCCTGCAGAAGCAGGGCAGCTCTCTAAGTTAGAAAGGCTTTTTTTAAGCGCAAATCAGCTCACGGCTCTTCCTGCTAAGATAGGCCAGGCCTCCCAGTTGAAATGGCTTTACTTAGATGACAATCGGTTTACTACTTTTCCTATAGAGATTAGACATCTCTCTCAAATGCAAAAGCTTGATTTATCCTATAATCAGCTTACCACTCTTCCTGCAGAAATAGGACAGTTGTCTCAGCTGAAAGAGCTGTACTTAAACGACAACCATCTCACCGCCCTTCCCACAGAGATTGGGCAATTCTCCCAGCTAAAAGCTCTTAACTTAAGCGATAACCAGCTTACCTCTGTTCCTGCAGGAATAGGGCAGTTATCACAGCTGCAAAGCCTTTGCTTAGACCACAACCATCTCACCTCCCTTCCTGCAGAGCTAGGTCAGCTGTCTCAGTTGCGAGATCTTAACTTAGGCAATAACCAGCTTGCTTTTCTTCTCATAGAGATAGGACAGCTCTTGCAATTGCGATGGCTTTATTTAAACAACAACCAGCTTACCTCTGTTCCTGCAGAAATAAGGCAGCTCTCGCAATTGCGACGGCTTTATTTAAAAAACAACCATCTCACCTCCCTTCCTACTGAGATATGGCTGCTCTCTCAATTGGAATGGCTCGGCTTAGAGAATAACCAGCTTACGTTCGTTCCTGACGAGATTAAGCAGCTATCGCAGCTGCAAAGTCTTCGCTTAGGCGACAACCATCTTGTCACTCTTCCTGCAGGAACATGGCAGTTATCTAAGCTGCAACAACTTCATCTAAATAACAACCAGCTCACCTCCCTTCCTGCAGAGATAGGGCAGCTCTCGCAACTGCACTACCTTAATCTAAAAAACAATCAGCTTACCACTGTTCCTGCTGAGATATGGCTGCTCTCTCGATTGAAATGGCTCGACTTAGAGAATAACCAGCTTACGTTTATTCCTGCCGAGATCGAGCAGCTATCGCAGCTGCAAATCCTTCACTTAGGTGACAACCACCTTGCCACCCTTCCTGTAGAGATAGGGCAGCTATCTCAGCTGGAAAAACTTCATTTAAACAATAACTATCTTACCGTCCTTCCAGCAGAGATGGGGCAGCTCTCGCGACTGCAAGAGCTTGATTTATGCGATAACCAGCTTGCTTCCCTTCCTGCAGCGATAGAGCAGCTACCTAAACGTTTAAATTTGAGGTTAGACGGAAATCCGCTGAAAAATATTCCTAATGAATTAAAAAAGCGCTTTAGACTGTAGTTGAAAAGGTACCTATCTTCATCATTTATAACATTAAAATGGCAAATTGGCAGGCTCAGAAGCTTTAAAGATATAAAGCTTTTGGTTTAATAGAAAGGCATAGAATCTAAAGCTCTGTTTTTCTGCTAAAATTAAGGCAAAATTTTCTAACACTCGATGATATACTTTTTTCTTGTTGACTAATTTTTAATAAAATATTGTTATACCTTATCAACTCATTAAAAATAATTTTTCGTCTATGTTTTCCCAACCACTTCCCTTTATTAAAGAATATCTAAATCAACTTGAAGTTGCTC
>NZ_JRXI01000206.1:0-13724 GCF_000813645.1 Neochlamydia sp. TUME1
AGGAAAATGTAACTTTTGAGTCATCAAGAAAAGTTGCCTAACTGTCAAGAATAAAAAAGTATCTCATCGAGTAACAGCTTTTTATACTCCTTCATTTTCAATGCTAAATGTTAAAATTTGATTTCTACCATTTTTTTGCTTATTTTGTTTTTTTCATGTATAGGCGATACTTCTACAAAGCGAATAAAAACATATACACATCTTAAAGAGGCTAGACTATGAATCCCAGCTCTTCTATTACCATTGAACGTTTACCTAATGAAATACTAGCACCTATCTTAAAGGCTTGCGCTAGCCCCTCCTTATTTAGTATTTGTACAAGATGGTGCCACCTGTTAGCTACTGAAGTCATGCCTTCCCTTTATAAGCAAATAGGTAAAATGCACTTTCCTCAAGGAGATATTAGCAAGCAGGCTTTTATTTTAGATAAAATTTATAAGCTAGAGGATAGGCTTTCTGAAGGAGAAAAAGCCAAGGCAATCTTCAAGCAAACCTTTGCTCTAGCTAGATCGCTTGCCCCTTTGGAGTTAGAATTTAAATGGAAAACCGAGGACAAGAGATGTTTTACGCTGGCCAATTATTCCTCTTATCTTATAAATATTAATCGTCAGTTAATGTGGAAAGTATTGCCTGGTGGAGGGGAATACTTAAGTCAAGAAAAAATCAAGTATTTACCTTTAGAAAAACAAGGAGAGCTTCTTAGAGATTGGATTGAAAATCACGGTAAAAATATTGAAAGGTTATATTTAACGGGACTCGGTTTAACCCTTTTACCTACAGAGATAGGGCAGCTTTCGCAGCTACGAGCTCTTAACTTAAGCAATAACCAGCTTACTTCTCTTTCTGCAGAAATAGTGAAACTGTCTCAGCTGAAAGAGCTGTACTTAAACGGCAACCATCTCACCGGCCTTCCCATAGAGATTGGGCGATTCTCTCAGCTACGAGCTCTTAACTTAAGCAATAACCAGCTTACTTCTCTTTCTGCAGAAATAGTGAAACTGTCTCAGCTGAAAGAGCTGTACTTAAACGGCAACCATCTCACCGGCCTTCCCATAGAGATTGGGCGATTCTCTCAGCTGCGAGATCTTAACTTAAGCAATAACCAGCTTGCTTCTCTTCCCACAGAGATTGGGCAATTCTCTCAGCTAGAAGCTCTTTATTTAAACAACAACCAGCTCACCACTCTTCCTGCAGAAATAGGACAGCTCTCACAGCTTCAAACACTTAATTTAAGCACTAACCAGCTTGCCTCTGTTCCTGCAAAAATAGGGCAATTGTCTCAGCTGAGAGAACTGTACTTAGACGACAACCATCTCAGCGCCCTTCCCCCAGAAATTGGGCAATTCTCTCAGCTAAAAGTTCTTTATTTAAACAACAACCAGCTCATCAGCCTTCCTGTAGAAATCGGGCAGCTGTCTCAACTACAAAGGCTTTACTTAAGCCAAAACCAGCTCACCAACCTTCCTGCAGAGCTAGGTCAGCTGTCTCAGCTGCGAGATCTTAACTTAAGCAATAACCAGCTTGCTTCTCTTCCCACAGAGATTGGGCAATTCTCTCAGCTAGAAGCTCTTTATTTAAACAACAACCAGCTCACCACTCTTCCTGCAGAAATAGAACAGCTCGCACAGCTTCAAGCACTTAATTTAAGCACCAACCAGCTTGCCTCTCTTCCGACACAGATAGGAAAGCTTTTGCAATTACGATGGCTTTATTTAAACAACAACCAGCTTACTTCTGTTCCTGCAAAAGTAGGGCAGTTATCTCAGCTGCAAAGCCTTTGCTTGGACCGCAACCAGCTTGCCTCCCTTCCTGCAGAAATAGGGCAGCTTTCGCAGCTGCGAGCTCTTAACTTAAGCAGTAACCAGCTTACTACCCTTCCTGCAGAGATGGGGCAGCTAACTGAACGGTTAAATCTTAAGCTAGACGGAAATCCGCTGAAAAGTATTCCTAGTGAACTAAAAAAGCGCTTTAGACTGTACTGAAAAGGTGCCTTTTTTCATCATTTATAATATTAATTGGTAAGTTTAGAAAGGTTTAAAGATATAGAGAATTGTTGGTTTATTACAAAGGCCTAGGATCTAAAGTTCTGTTTTTCCTGCTAAAGTTAAAGCAAAATTTTTTAACCAGTTTTTACATTCTTCTAGCGATAAGTTTAAAAATTAAGCATTTTTTACATTTTCTTGCCCATTTTGCTTCTTCTACGTATAGTTGTTTCCCTGAAAACAATCAATATGTATATCTCTTAGAAAGGCTATACCATGGCTCTCAGCTCTTCTATCACTCTCGAACATTTACCTAATGAAATACTAGCGTCTATCTTAAAGGCCTGTGCTAGCCCCTCCTTATTTAGTATTTGTACAAGATGGAGCCACCTGTTAGCTACTGAAGTCATGCCTCCCCTTTATAAGCAAATAGTTAAAGTTCATTTTCCTCAAGGAGATATTAACAAGCAGGCTATTATTTTAGATAAGATTTATAAGCTAGAAGATGAGCTTTGTGAAGGAGAAAAAGCCAAGGCAATCTTTAAGCAAGCCTTTGTTCTAGCTAGAACCCTTGCTCCTATGGAGTTAGAATTTAAATGGAAAACCCAGGAAAAGAGATATTATACGCTAGCTAATTATTCCTCTTATCTTATAAATATTAATCGCTTGTTAATGTGGAAAGCACTGCCTGGTGGAGGGGAGTTCTTAGATCAGGAGAAGATCAAGTATTTGCCTTTAGAAAAACAAGGAGAGCTGTTTGGGGAGTGGATTGAAAACCATGGCAAGGAGATTACGATAGTAAACTTAAGAGGGATCGGCTTGACTCTTTTACCCCCAGAGATAGGGCAATTTTCTCAGCTGCAAAAGCTTGACTTAATCGACAACCAGCTCACCACCCTTCCGGCCGAGATAGGTCGGTTATCTAAGCTGAAAGGTCTTTACTTAGATTGTAATCAGCTCACCACCCTTCCGACAGAGATAGGGCAACTCTCACACCTGCATTGGCTTTACTTAAGCGACAATCAACTTAACTGCCTTCCTGCAGAGATAGGGCAGCTTGCCCAGCTACGAAGCCTTAGCTTAAACAATAATAAGCTTTCCTCCATTCCTACACACATAATGCAGCTAGCCCAGCTGCGAAGCTTTTACTTAGAAAACAATAAGCTTACCACCGTTCCTGCCGAGATAGGGCAGCTATTACAGCTGCAAGAACTCTATTTAAATAACAACCAGCTTACTGCCCTTCCGGCAGAGATATGGCAGTTACCACAGCTCAAATTGCTTGCCTTAAGCAACCATCAGCTGACCTCCCTTTCTGCAGAGATTGGCCAGCTCTCGCAACTGCAAGACCTTCATTTAAATAACAACCAGTTATCTATGCTTCCTGCCGAGATAGGGCAGCTCTCTAAGCTACAAGGCCTTTACTTAGAAGGCAACTCCCTTACTAATCTCCCGATAGAAATAGGGCTGCTTTCGCGGCTGCAAAGGCTTAACTTAAATAACAACCAGCTTACCTCCCTTCCTGCAGAAATCGGGCAGCTTTCGCAGCTACGAAGGCTTTACTTAGAGAATAACCAGCTTACCTCTCTTCCTGCAGAAATCGAGCAGCTTTCGCAGCTACGAAGGCTTTACTTAGAGAGCAACAACCTAACCGCTCTTCCTGCCGAGATAGGGCAGCTCTCTAGACTGCAAGGGCTTTACTTAGAGAACAACAACCTAACCGCTCTTCCTACCGAGATAGGGCAGCTCTCTAGGCTGCAAGGGCTTTACTTAGAGAACAATCAGATATCCATGCTTCCTGCCGAGATAGGGCAGCTTTCGCAGCTGCTAGATCTTCGCATAAATAGCAACCAGCTCTCCACTCTTCCAGCAGAGATAGGGCAGCTCTCTAACCTGCAGAAGCTTTACTTAAGGAGCAATCAGCTTACCAACCTTCCTGCAGAGATAGGAAAGCTCTTTAATTTGCAAGACCTTTGCCTAGAGAGCAATCAGCTTACCGCTCTTTCTGCAGAGATAGGGCACCTTTCTCGGCTACGAAGGCTTTACTTAGACGGCAACCAGCTTACCTCCCTTCCTGCAGCGATAGAGCAGCTAACAGAACGGTTAGATTTGAGGTTAGACGGAAATCCGCTGAAAAGTATTCCTAGTGAACTAAAAAAATGTTTTGGGTCGTAGTTGAAAAGGTGCTTGTCTATATCATTCATAACATTAAAAGGGCAACCTGATAGGTTTAAAAGCTTTAAATATATAAAAAGCCTTTGATTTATTATAAAAGCGTAGCATCTAAACATATGTTTATTTGATAATGCAGGGAAAAAAATCCTTACCCACTTTTTTATTCCGCTATTTATAAGCTTAAAAATTAAAATTTCTTTTCTCACGTTTTCTTGCCTATTTTGCTTTTTTCATGTATAGGTAACGACTCCAAAACGAGCTAAAAATAGGCATAAAACTTAACAGAGACCATACCATGAATCCCAGCTCTTCTATTACCATCGACCATTTACCTAATGAAATATTAGCCCCTATCTTAAAGGTTTGTGCTAGCCCCTCGTTATTTAGCGTTTGTACAAGATGGAGACACCTATTAGCTACTGAAGTCATGCCCTCTCTTTATAAACAAATAGGTAAGATGCACTTTCCTCAAGGAGATATTAACGAACAGGCTTTTATTATAGATAAAATTTATAATCTAGAAGATAGGCTTCCTGAAGGAGAAAAAGCCAAGGCAATCTTCAAGCAAACCTTTGCTCTAGCTAAATCTCTTGCCCCTATGGAGTTGGAATTTAAATGGAAAACTGAGGAAAAAAGGTGTTTTACGCTGGCTAACTACTCCTCTAATCTTATTAATGTTAATCGCTTGTTAATGTGGAAAAAACTTTCTGGGGGGGAGGAGTACTTAGCTCAAGAAAACATTAAGTATTTGCCTTTAGAAAAACAAGGAGAGCTTCTTAGAGATTGGATAGAAAATCAGGGTAAAAATATTGAGAGGCTATGTTTAACGGGAATCGGCTTAACCTTTTTACCTCCAGAAATAGGTTGTCTTTCTCAACTGCAAGAGCTTAACTTAACCAGCAACCAGCTCACCACACTTCCTCCAGAGATAGGACAGCTTTCTCAATTGCAATCTCTTTACCTAAACGATAACCCTCTCACCGCCCTTCCCATAGGGATTGGACAATTTTCTCAGCTAGAAGCTGTTTATTTAAACAACAACCAGCTCACCACTCTTCCCGCAGAGATGGGACAGCTCTCGCAGTTACGTTGGCTTAACTTAGAGCACAACAAGCTTACCTCTCTTCCTGCAGAAATAGGACAGTTATCTCAGCTGCAAATCCTTTGCTTGGGCCACAACCAGCTTGTCTCCCTTCCAGCAGAAATAGGGCAGCTTTTTCAGCTGCGAGCTCTTAACTTAAGCAATAACCAGCTTACTTCTCTTCCTGCAAAAATAGGGCAGTTGTCTCAGCTGAAAGAGTTGTACTTAAATGATAACCCCCTCACCGCCCTTCCCATAGAGATTGGGCAATTCTCTCAGCTAAAAATTCTTTATTTGAACAACACCCAACTCACCACTCTTCCAGCAGAAATAGGACAGCTCGCACAGCTTAAAACACTTAACTTAAGCACCAACCAGCTTGCCTGCCTTCCGACAGAGATAGGACAGCTCTTGCAATTACGATGGCTTTATTTAAGCAACACCCAGCTTAACTCTGTCCCTGCAGAAATAGGGCAGTTATCTCAGCTGCTAGGCCTTGAATTGGATGCCAACCATCTCACCGCCCTTCCCATAGGGATTGGACAATTTTCTCAGCTCTGTAGACTTTCCTTAAGCAACAACCAGCTAACCTCCCTTCCTGCAGAAATAAGGCAGCTCTCGCAATTGGGCTGCCTTGATTTAAAAAACAATCACCTTACCACTGTTCCTGCTGAGATATGGCTGCTCTCTCCATTGAAGTGGCTCGGCTTAGAGAATAACCAGCTTACGTTCGTTCCTGCCGAGATCGAGCAGCTATCACAGTTGCAAAGCCTTCGCTTAGGTGATAATCACCTTGCCACCCTTCCGGCAGAAACATGGCAGTTATCTCAGCTGGAACAACTTCATTTAAACAATAACCACCTCACCGCCCTTCCAGCAGGAATAGGGCAGCTATCTAACCTGAAATCTCTTTGGTTACAAAGCAACTATCTTACCATCCTTCCAGCAGAGATGGGACAGCTATCGAAACTTCAAGAGCTCCACTTAAACGACAACCAGCTTACCGCTCTTCCTGCAGAGATGGGGTGCCTTTCTGAACTGCAAGAGCTTGATTTATGCGATAACCAACTTACCTCTCTTCCTGTAGAGATAGAGCAGCTACCTAAACGGTTAAATCTTAAGTTAGATGGAAATCCGCTGAAAAGTATTCCTAGTGAACTAAAACAGCGCTTTAGATTGTAAAGCTTTGCTTGTCTTGTAAATTAATTAAGGATAAAGAAATAGAAAAAGTTATGCTTGAAGGAGTAAGGAAGGATTCGTTAGCTTTTTGTTGGCTGTTCTGCCTATAAGGCAGGCTTTTCTAGGATAATAGACTTGCTTTTCCATAGGCCAGAGGCATAGCGCCAGTAATAGATGATTACTGTTCCTATACTAAAGAGAAGCCAAAAATAGAGGGCCACTTCTACGGAAGCTTGAATTTTTACTACAAAGAAGTAGACAGGAGCAACCATCAGTATCCATACGCTTAAGGATCCTGCAATTAATAAAAATGTAGTATCGCCAGCTGCTGTTAAAATTCCTGATAGCAACCAGCGAATGCCTTCAAAGAATACATAAATGAGAGTAGCATATAGGCAATTCATGAGTTTTATTTCAATAAAAGCCCTATATTCAGGTGTAGCATAAGGGAGAAATTGGTCGATAAGCAGAGGGTGAAAATAGGCAAACAGGGTAGAAATAACCAATAAAAAAAGCAAATGAATGCGTATACCGGCTTTTAATACGTGAGAAATAAACCAGGTGCGTTTAGCACCAATAAGATTTCCGCAGATAGTGGTAGCAGCTTTACTTACACCTTCTGCAAAAAAAAGCAGCAGCATAAATAGACTTTGGCAAATTCCTGCTATAGTAATATGTACTTCGCTCAATCTTGTCATCATCTGATAAAAAGCGGCCCACCCCATGATTTCTATTAATGCAAACATTGCTCCTGGAGAACCAATTTTAAAACATTGCCAAAAAGCTAAAGGGCGAAAGTAAAAATTTCCTGTACCCTTTTTTTCTCTATTTTCTTTCTTAAGGAAAAAGTAAAAGAGGACAAGCATCTGAAATAAAGATCCTAGGCTTGTGGCAATAGCTGCCCCCAGGATGCCCATTGAAGGCACCACTCCCTCGATGCCAAAAATAAGAGAGATATCTAAAAAGACATTAATAACATTAGCGCCAATGGCTAAAAGAGTAATTAATTTAGTTTGGCCTTGCCCTACAAAGAAGCCACTGAGGGCGGCATAAGCAGCAAAAGTGGGGCCAAATAATAGCATCCAGCGCATATAAGTTCTTTCCATGGCTGTTTCTGGGGAAGAACCGTAAAACCATTCGCTTCCCCATATAGCCATAGGAATAAAGAAAAGAAAAGAAAAGAGGGAAAGCCAGATCATTTGCCAAACAGGCTCACCCATACGGTTAAGCTGTCGAGCGCCATGATATTGAGCAACAAAAACTTCAGTAATATTGGTCAGCACCACCCATCCAAAGAGTAATCCCCACCCTAAAGTAGAAGCATTGACAGCAGAATTGAGGGCTGCTGTAGAATAATGGGCTAACAGCAACCTATCAACAAAAAGCATGAGCATCATGGAAAAAGAGGAAAGCATGAGCGGCAAAGAGATAGAAAAAAGCTCTCGAAAGCTGCCTTCTTGATATTTAGTAAGTGCCATAGGACCTTATGAAAGCAAAGGTATTTTAAATTTTATGTAAAATTAAAAATGGTCATAAAGAAAGAGATTACATCAGTAAAAAGGCTTCTTGGCTGATACCATAACAAATGAGCAGGGGATTGTAAACAATTTTTATTGAGAAAAGTCTCCTTGTTTTTTAAGAGGTAGGAAGGAAAGCTTTTAATGAAAAAGATAGAGGAAGGCAGCTAGGTTAAACAAAGTATTTAAATTCCTTGGTAAGCTTTAAAGAGGAAATAGGTGTTTCTTCCCTTAGCCTTCAATTGAGCAGCAAGTAAGAGGGGATTTTTAGGATAAAAACAAGAAAAAGAGAAAAAGCTTCTTGCTTTCTTTAAATCTATCACTTTTAGTGATAAACTTGTTGACTTAAGAATATTTAAATAACCTTGTCTTGTCGAAAATTGGAAAAATGTTAGAAGGACACTCCAAATTTTATATGAAGAGAATAAGGTTGTAATTGCCTAGGGGTTTTAATCAAAGTAAGCCTAGCTTGATAAAGTTCCATCTTAAGGAGAGACTTGAGTTTCATTTTTGCAAGAAAGAAAGTATAGCAAAAATATATCAATATGCTAGGATGCATTTAATAACAAAATTGAGATATAAACATGTATAACCTCATTACTTTAGCTTCCCATCAAATGTTACGCTTTTTTGCCTATTCACTTCTCATCGCTTCTTCCTTTCTATTCACTAGTTGCGAGTCGCAAAAAACAATTGTCAATAGTTTAGATGAAAGAGAAGCTAATGAAATTCTTGTGTTTCTAGAAAGCAAAGGAATCAATGCCAATAAGATGCAATCTGCAGGGGGAGGAACGGGTGCTTCTAAAATAGTTTTATGGGATGTAAGCGTAAATGAAAAAGATGCTATTCAGGCCATGGCCTTGCTAAACCAAGCTGGCTTACCAAGGAAGCGTAGTCAAAATCTACTTTCCATTTTTTCTAATGTAGGGTTAGTGCCTTCTGAAAGACAGGATAAAATCCGTTATGAGGCTGGACTAGCCGAGCAGATTGCTAGCGTTATACGTAAGATAGATGGTGTTTTAGATGCAGAGGTTCAGCTTTCTTTTCCTGAGGAAGACCCTTTAAGCCCAGGGAAAACTAAGGGCAAAATCACAGCTTCTGTATATGTAAAACATAATGGGGTGTTAGATGATCCTAATAGTCATTTAATTACCAAAATCAAACGTTTAGTGGCCGCAAGTATAACAGGTCTAAATTTCAATGATGTAACGGTCATTTCTGATAGAGCACGTGGAAGCGATCTATCTACCTCATTCTTATCGGGCGAGCATGAAGAGAAATCTTATGTGAGCATTTGGACAATTGTTTTAGCCAAGGAGTCGGTGACACGTTTTCGAGTAGTGTTCTTTACTTTTTCTTTTCTTCTTTTACTTATGGCTGTGTGTTTAATTTGGTTAACTTGGAAGATTTATCCTTTATTAAAAAGACATGGGGGTTTTAAAGAACTGTTTCATCTTCAACCATTAAAAATTGGGGCTCCTGAAGAAGAGAAAACCCAGGACACTGAAGAACCTGCGGAAGATAAAAATTCCTCGGAAGATAAAGGTTTGGTTGATAAAGATGTTGATGAGACATAAGGCTCTTTACTATGCATACCAAAACACAAATTCTTATACGTATTTTGCTAAATCGCTTTCATCCTAAGACATCTCAAGAATTTCTTAAGGGGTTGCCGGAAAATGAAGCAAAGCAAATTATTGAACATCAGATAATTACGGCAGATGTAGATCCTATCTTTGTTAAGCCGCATGAATTTCTTAAAGAAATCCATTATTCTTGGGTAGCCCCTTATGTCCAAAAGTTCCCTACTCATCTTCAAAACCTTATGGTCTCAGCATTGCCTAATCCTTTGGCCGCTAGCTTAAAAAAATATTTAAATATTAGTGATCCTTCTGTGTCCATGCCTAAGCCTGTGAGGGCATTTTTTATTAGGAAGCTATACGATCAGGTTAAGCAAACTGAAATTCTTTCGCCCGCTTTTTTGCCCAAGCAAGATTTATCCATATTGCTAGCTTTATCGCGTAGGGAAATTATTTACTTAATTGATTTTTTAGGTTTATATGATTTAGCGGAAGAATTGCGTCATGTGGTAGACAAGAAAAGTTTACAAAAAGTCTATGCATGTTTAGACAGTAAAAAAATACAGTTTGTTCGTCTCTGCTTGCATCAAAAAAGTAGGTTCATTGCTGCTAAAATGGATCTGCAGAAATGGAAAGGAGAGAGCACTGAGCTACAACGAAAGATTCACCAGCGAGGCCTTTACCGCTTAGGAAAAGCTTTAAGCGGCACTCACTCTCATTTTATGTGGTACTTGCTAAGGAAATTGGATATAGGGCGTAGCGCTATTATAGAAAAACACTATAAACTACCGAGTAGCCCTGCTGTAACTTCGGTGCTTATCCAACAAGTGATAAATGTTATGAACTTTTTAAAACCGAAGAGTGAAATGTGAAAAAGAAATTTTTTTCCCTGATCCATGGCAATGGCGTTCATGTAGCTCCAGAAACACGTGTTATTCCTGCTGAAGAGTTTTCGCAAGCATTGGAAGCTTACCAACTCATGGAAGAAGTAAAAAAAGATGCCCTCAAGTATAAGCAAGGTGTAGCTGAAGAAATCGAAAAACTTAAGGAGCAGGCGCAAAAAGAAGGATTTGAGGAAGGTTTTAAGAAATGGGTAGAACAAATAGCTAAAGTGGAAGAAGAGATTATAAATGTACGTCATGAAACAGAAAAAGTAGCTTTACCCATTGCATTAAAAGCTGCTAAGAAGATTGTCGGCCGAGAGCTGGAGCTATCCGAGACTGCGGTTGTAGATATTGTTAGCAATAGCTTAAAAGCGGTAGTAACACACAAAAAAATCACCATTTACGTAAACAAAAAAGATCTTGAAGCATTAGAGAAAAATCGCCAGCAAGTTAAAGATCTCTTCGAAAGTCTTGAAACTTTGATAATCCGAGAACGTGCAGATATTGAATCGGGCGGATGTATTATTGAGACCGAAGGGGGTATTATCAATGCCCAGCTTGAAAATCAATGGCGTATTATTGAAAATGCTTTTGATAGAATGATGAAACAACATGGGAAGGCGGCACAGGGGCATGGCTAAAACTAAAGCAATTATTAAACGTTTATTTTCTTTAAACTGTCTGTCATGGATGTTAGTACTAGCTCTATTATGTATGATCTCTCCTGAATGTTGGGCCCAAAGTTCTCCTCCTCGGAGTACCACTTCGATAGAAGCTGGAAAAGCTGTAGTAAGGCCCGGAGAGAAAACCCCTGCAGAAAAAGAGCTGGATATACGGTTTGATAATTTTAGAAAACCTTCCTTGATTACTCAGGCGGCGGTATTATCTCTTTTGGCTATGCTGCCCTTTATAGTGATGATTTTATCTTCATTTATGAAAATCGTCGTCGTCTTGTCGCTTTTGCGTAGTGCGCTTGGTGTCCAACAATCGCCTCCCAATCAAGTGATCAACGGGGTTGCTTTCATGCTGAGTATCTATGTGATGTATCCTACGGCTTTAAAGATGTATGATGCCTCGATGCAGGTGGTTAACCAGCAAGCTGCTCCAGAATCCCTTATTTCTGCAGGATCTTCTGCATATATAATGGCTTTAGTGGAAGCTGGGAGAGAGCCTTTGCGTGATTTTTTGAAAAGAAACTCTTCTGTTAAGCATCATGCCTTGTTTTACCGTATGGCTTATCGCGTTTTACCGGATAATTATCGACCCACGCTAAAGCCTGATGATTTTATGATTGTAGTGCCAGCTTATATTACTAGCCAGCTTAAAGATGCATTTGAGATAGGAGTGCTCATTTACATTCCCTTCTTTGTCATAGATCTAGTCGTATCAAACGTTTTATTAGCAATGGGTATGATGATGCTATCCCCCGTAACCATATCTATGCCTTTAAAATTATTTTTGCTTGTAATGCTAGATGGATGGACAATGTTAATTGAAGGCTTGGTAAACACTTTCCGCTAAGGATCAGATTATGTTTCAAACACAGGTTATACAGCTTGCTTATCATGCTCTTTTGCTGATTCTTATCCTTTCAGCACCACCCATTTTGGTGAGTATGTTTTTTGGGGTGATCGTAGCGATCTTTCAGGCAGCCACACAAATTCAAGAACAGACTTTATCATTTACTATAAAATTGGTGGCGGTAACGCTTACTTTGATGCTTTTAGGGGGATGGTTGGGAGCTCAAATCATGGAGTTTGCAGGGGATATATTTTCCCACTTTGCACAGTGGAGTTTAGCTTCTCAAGGGTGATAAACAGCTTGTAAACACAATTGCACTTTCCCGTGGTTTTATTTAGCCTCTAAAGACTACTATTTAACATAGAGATAAAAAAATATAAGAATTTGATAATGTCTGAAACTACTGACAGTTTTATAGCGTTATTTTTAAATAGCGCCTTCAACACCGAAGGGGGATTGCTCTCTTTTGTTGCGCTTTTCTTTTTATTTCTCTCACGCTTTTTCCCCATTCTTTTGCAATCACCTTTTTTTGGAGCAAGGGTGATGCCTCAGCCTGCAAAGGTGGCTCTAGGGATTGGTCTCTTTATCATCTTTTTACCGCAATTGCTATTAGTTACCCATAAAATTGATTTCAACCTAAAGCTAGTTTTTTTAATATTTAAAGAGTTGTTCGTAGGAACAATCATAGGTTTCCTCATTAGCTTGCCTTTTGTGATTGTACAAAGCGCTGGTATTATCATTGATCACCAGCGGGGGGGAGCCAGCTTAATGGTTAATGATCCGACCATTCAAAATCAGTCTTCACCTCTAGGGACATTGTTTAACTACGTGATGATTTGGATTTTTTTCATGATCGACGGTCCTTTTTTATTCATGGATGCTATCCTTACATCTTATGAAGTGATTCCTGCTGATCAAATTATCAATCCCAAATTTTTCGAACGATCCTCAGTATTCTGGGCGAACGAAATTGCCCTGCTAAATAAAATAATGGTCATCAGTATTCGTTTGGCATCACCTGCTTTAATCATGATTATGATGACAGACTTCTTTTTAGGAATTGCTAACCGCCTAGCCCCGCAAGTACAGATCACTTTTTTAGGCATGCCTTTAAAATCATTATTAGCCCTATTAATTGTATGTGTAGGCTGGAAAATGCTGAATGAAGAAATGGCTAAGCAAGGCTATGTATGGATAAATGAAGTGATCAACATGCTAAGAACGATTAAAGGGAGCGTGAGTGGATTTAATGAGGTGGGAGCTGTAGTTTCATGACTTTTCGCCTAAAAATCCCGGCTTCCAAAACAGGTGAGCGGTTAATACATAGCCTGGCAGAAAGCTCTTGAATATAAAAGGCTTTTAAAGCGTTTATTTTTCATCAGCTAAGGTTATGCTAAGAAAGCCATCTACTTAATAAAGAACACATTTATCGGCGAATATCAATTGCTCTTTTAACTTTATAGGTTATGAAGACAGCAGCCTTTTCAATTACAGCTTAAAACGTTGCTTTACTTCCATTGAAATATTTTCTAGGAAGTTGCCCTCTAAGTTAATAGTTAGCCATTCTGGTAGCTGCCCTATATCTGTGGGCACGGAGGTAAGCTGTTTGTCGTTTAAGTAAAGGTATTTCAGCTGAGATAGCTGCTCTACCTCTTTAGGGATAATGGTTAGCTGGTTGATGCTTAAGTCAAAGCTTTGCAGCTGCGATAATTGACTCCTCTCTATAGGAATGATGGCAAGGAGGTTGTCGCTTAAGTGGAGTCTTTGCAGCTTTGATAGCTGCCCAATCTCTGTAGGAAGGAAGG
>NZ_JRXI01000207.1:0-14894 GCF_000813645.1 Neochlamydia sp. TUME1
GCGCAAGCCTCTAAGATAGGGAGCAGCAATTCATTGGGCAAGCTTTCAATAGAGGCCGAAGAGATAGGATGCATTTTATTTCCTTGGGTAGGGATGACCTTTTATTATTTGTGTTTTTTAAAGACAATATAAAAAATTAAAAAAGCAAGTCAAACGAATTCGTGCTCTTATCAATGAAAAGCAACTCACAAATGATCTACCACGCTTTACTTTTAGACAGATTCAAGGAAAGGGGGGGAGACCTTCCAAGCATTTAGGAGCAGCCACAGGTTTTGGGGATTAAGTGATGCGGCAATTTTGTGTGGCTAAAGGAATGAGATTGATTCTTTGCCTTATTTGAGAAAAACGGCTCTTTTTGGTGTCTTGTTTTAATTCTTATACCGCGCAGGACCTCTTTAAGGTTTATACAAATTTTTAGTCGTTAAGAAAATGTGAACGAGAATGAGACATGAAAAAAAAATGTTAAGCATCGTTTTTAAAATTTTACCTACTTTTTGCCTCTAAACATACAATGAAAATATACCCAAATCTGCTCAAAATTCTCTTGCCCTACTGTAAGTGAAAACCTATCTTTAGCTGCTAGGCCCCTATAAGGGGCCACATGTTCTTTATATCTTTAAAATCTTCTAATCTTATCACTATCTTCCTTTTAACAAGCTAAGTGATTCAGATACAAACTTTTCAAGTTATAGGCCAAGCCATTACCTTATATCCTCAGGAATACTTTTTAATGGATTTCCCTTTAGATCAAGATCTAATTCCTTTGATATCTGCCCCTATCTCTATCGGAACAAAGATAAGCTGATTATTTTTTAAGTCAAGCACTTGCAGCTGCAATAGCTGTCCTATCTCTGCAGGAAGAGTAGTAAGCTGTTTGTCGTGTAAGTCAAGTTCTTGCAGCTGAGAAAGCTGCCTTATCTCTGTAGGAAAGGTGGTAAGTTGGTTCTTGCTTAAGTCCAGGTATTGTAGCTTGGATAGCTGCCCTACCTCTTTAGGGATAATGGTTAGCTGGTTGATGCTTAAGTCAAAGCTTTGCAGCTGCGATAATTGACTCATCTCTATAGGAATGATGGAAGGCAGGTTGTTGCTTAAGTGGAGTTGTTGCAGCTGAGACAGCTGCCCGATTTCTGCAGGCAGACTGGTGAGCTGGTTTTGGCTTAAGTTAAGCGTTTGCAGCTCAGATAACTGTCCAATTTCTGCAGGAAGGCTGGTGAGTTGGTTTTGATTTAAGTAAAGATGTCGCAGATTAGACAGCTGCCCGATTTCTGCAGGCAGACTGGTGAGTTGGTTTTCTCTTAAGTCAAGCGTTTGCAGCTGAGACAATTGGCCTATTTTGGTTTGGCTAAAAGAATGAAATTGATTATTTGCCTTATTTTATGATTGTCAAAGTTAAAGGATAGGAGGTTTTTTGGCTTTAGAGGCAACCATGAATAAAAGATTAAATTTTACTTAGTTTTTGGATAATTCGTTGAGTTTTAGAAAAAATTGCCCAAGATTAAAGATATTAAATGGCTTTTGCCTCCTGCTTTTCAGATGAGAGCCTATTTTTTAATACTTCTCACTAGGTTTTTCGCTTGCTCGATGTAAGCGCTCAGACAAGGTAGCTAAAATTCCCCTTTTTAAAAAATTTACATCCACATAGGCTTCCCTGTACTTTTCTTGGTCAAGTTGCCGGAGAACGGCATATAGATTAGAGGCGGCTAGCTCAGGTTCTGCAAGAGGCCCTAAAGCAAAAACTTTGCAGCCTGCAGGATAATGTCGATCGCTGAAGCCAATAATAACACCTTCTACAATATTTTTAAAAGACTGTACAAGTTTTAACTTAGCTTGAGGAGCATAGTGACGATACATGCCTCCTGGGCAAAGAGGTTTTTCACTGTTTTGTTGCTGAAACATAGGAAGGTATCCTAGAGAAGAGCAAAAATCTTCAGCAGTTAAAGCACCTTGACGTATAATTTGCCAGTAGCCATTTCTATAAGTTAAGATCGTAGATTCTAAGCCCTTTTGGCAGGTTCCTCCGTCTAACACTGGAAAGGCCTTGCCAAAATCATGTTCAACATGTTCAATACGAGTAGAGGAGGGGCTGCCTGAAAGGTTTGCTGAGGGCATAACCAGAGGTCCTGTTTGCTTCAACAATTCTAAAGCTAAAGGATGCCGAGGAATGCGAAAAGCTGCAGTGGGCAAGTTGGCACGTGCTTTGGCTGGAATTAATCTACATTTGACTGGTAGCACGATTGTCATAGGGCCAGGCCAAAAAACTTGTGCTAAGATCTCTAAATCGCTGATGTTTCCTTGCTGGTAAGATAATACCTCGTTAAGTTCAGCCACATGGATGATTAAAGGATTATTAGAAGGGCGTCCTTTAAGGGTGTAGATATGCTCGATAGCCTGAAGGTGATTTAAAGAAGCTGCTAGCCCATACACAGTTTCTGTGGGCACACCTACTACTTCTCCAGTATTCAGCCTGTGGGCAGCCTCTTTTAAGGAGATGCGCATAATAGCTCAATAACCTCTTGCAGATAGATAATGAAGTGATCAATTTCTTCTTTAGTATTGTATAAGCCAAAAGATATTCTAGCTGTGGCTGGCACACCAAAATGGCGCATGGTGGGCTGTGCACAATGATGTCCTGTGCGTATAGCTACGCCTTTTAAGTCCAGCATAGTGCCAATATCGAGCGGATGAGCTCCTTCCACGATAAAGCTGATGATAGCCGCTTTTTCTTTAGGCTTTCCAATGATGCGCACTTGTGGAATGCTTTCCATTTTTTTAATGGCATACTCTAAGAGCTCCTGCTCATGAGCGTGGATAGCAGAAAAGCCGATCGTGTTGATATAATCAATAGCAGTGCCTAAACCAATCACTTCCGCGATAAGGGGTGTGCCTGCTTCAAACTTTAAAGGTAGCACATTATAGGTAGTTTCTTCCCAATCGACCTTATCAATCATATCGCCTCCTCCTTGATAAGGTGGCATTTGATTGAGAAGCTCTGCTTTGCCATATAAAATTCCTATTCCGGTAGGTCCATATAGCTTATGGCCTGAGAAAGCGTAAAAATCTGCGTTTAAGGCTTGGACATCTACTTTCATATGTGGAACAGCTTGCGCGCCATCCACCAGTACTTTACTTCCATAGGCATGAGCCATTTGAATCATCTCGTGGACGGGATTGATAGTGCCAATGGCATTAGAAACGTGCGTTAAAGCGACTAGCCTAGTTTTAGAATTTAAAAGCTTAGCAAACTCTTCGAGTTTTAAATTTCCTTGGCTGTCGAGGGGGATAAATCTTAGGACAGCTTTTCTATCTTCACACATCATCTGCCAGGGAACGATATTGGCATGATGTTCAATCTGCGTTAAAATAATTTCATCACCAGGTTTGATAAACGCTTTTCCAAAAGAATAAGCCACTAAGTTGATAGAGTCTGTGGTGCCGCGCGTAAAGATAATCTCCTCGCTTTTTGAGGCATTAAGAAGCTTTTGAACTTTCTCGCGGGCCCCCTGATATTTTTTAGTAGCCAAAAGAGAAGATTCGTAAATGGTTCGATGAACAGTACTGTAATGATTTTGATAAAAATCTTGGATGGAATCAATCATGCACTGCGGCTTTTGAGCGGTAGCGGAAGAGTCAAAATAGATAAGTGGTTTTCCATGCATCGTTTTAGCAAGCATAGGAAAGTCTTTCCTAATTTTTTCCACATCAAAAGAAGCTGGTTTCATCGCCTGGCTCCTGCATAAGGTATCGGTAGGCTTGCTTGTTAATAGCATTCATAAGAGAAGGGTAGGGGATCATCTCAATGATTTCTTTACAAAAGCCGTAGACTAAAAGATTTTTAGCTGCTTTTTCTGAATACCCCCGTGTTCTTAAGTAAAAAAGCTGTTCCTGATCGAGCTGTCCCATGGTAGCTCCATGGGAAGCTTTAACATCATCTGCAAATATTTCAAGATTAGGCTTACTATCGGCTTTAGCTTTATCACTAAGCAGTAAGTTGCTATTCAGCTGAAAAGCTTGGGTCTTTTGGGCAGCTTGGTGTACTAAAATTTTGCCTTCAAAGCTAGAATGGCTAGCATCGTTTAAAACACTTTTAAAAAGCTGCATGGAGCGGCAGTATGGTGCTTGATGTTCTACTAAAATATTTGCGTGGGCTTCTGCTTGATCAGAAAGCATCCAAAGGCCATTTAAGCTAGCCTCTGCATTTTCCCCGGCGAGAACTATTCGGTAGTCATTCCTTAAAGAAGTAGAGCCTTTACTAGCCAAAATAGATTTGAAGGTACTACCTTTTTTGAGGCTAGCGCGAAAAGCTTCGAAATACCAATGCTTATTTAATATTTCAAAAGGAACTTGGAAGTAGCGTAGATGAGATTCTTCATCCATTGCCAATTCAATAGAAATATTGGATAAAAATTGTTTTCCTGGCCCATCCACGTGGGTGGCAATTAAATCCAGCTGGGAGTGCGCCCCCATGAAGCCTTGGATTCTCGGGTTCGTCCATAGAGAAAGGTTGGGCTCATGACTATTAAAATGTAATAGCTGCAAAGGGACCTCTGCCAGAGTTTTAGGGGGAGCATAGATAAAGATTCCTTGACGATGCAGCGCCGCATTAAGTATAGCAAAAGGATCCTTTTCTTCTATGAGCAGTTTATTCCATTGATTGTTTAGAAAGCTTCCATAAGTCCGCCAAGCTTCCTTTAAAGGTAGAATGACCATTCTTTTAGGAAGAGCAGACAAATTAGATAACTCTGGATAATAATTTCCATTAATCATTACTAAAACAGACCCCGAGCATTCGGGCAAGATGTGCGGTGCAATAGAATCAGCAGATAAGGGGATAACGTGGGCGGGCTCAAAGGCTTGTATATAAAGATTTCTTAAACGAAGATATTGAAAAACTTCAGATTGGCGTGTGGGTAAACCTATTTCTAAAAAACGCAGCCAGGCTTTTTCTTTAAGCTTTCGTGTAGGATCTTTTTCTTCAATAGCCTCAGTATACATCTTTTGAAGCATTTGCTGAAAAGCTTGTTGATCGGTATAGTTCTCCGTGATCATCGTAGAGCCTCGCTTTGAGGAGCTGGCACTAACCAATCGTACCCTTTATCTTCTAGCTGGTGGGCTAATTCAGGACCACCGGATTGCACTATTTTTCCTTCCACCATGACATGGACAACGTTAGGTTTAATATAGTCGAGAAGCCGTTGATAGTGAGTGATAAGGATAAGGCCCATCTGAGGATTCATCAGTTGATTGACGCCTCGAGCCACAATACGCATGGCATCAATATCAAGCCCTGAGTCAGTCTCGTCTAAGATCGCAAGAGCAGGCTGTAAAACAGCCATTTGTAAGATTTCATTGCGTTTTTTTTCTCCGCCAGAAAAGCCTTCATTCAGGCTACGTTCTTTAAATTCCGTTTTAATTTCCATACGTTTCATAATCTCATCAAGAGATTTCTCAAACTCTACTAAAGGCATTTCAGGAGAGCCTTTGGCTTTCAATACAGAATTATAAGAAGCATATAGGAACTGCAGATTGCTAACCCCAGGGATTTCCAAAGGATACTGAAAGCTCATAAAAATTCCTGCATGAGCTCTCTCTTCTGGTGCCAATTCCACTATATTTTGGCCTTTGAATAAAATCTCTCCCGAAGTAATTTCATAAGCCGGATGGCCCGCTAGAATTTTTGCAAGGGTAGATTTTCCTGCACCATTAGGACCCATGATGGCATGAATTTCACCGGCTTGCACAGTTAAGTTTAATCCTTTTAAAATAGGCTTGTTTTCTACATTGGCATGAAGATTTTTAATTTCTATAAGCGCTTGGGGAAGGTGAGTCATGAATAATTATCCAACCGAATTTTCAAGTTTTAATGTTAGCAATTTTTGAGCCTCTGCAGCAAACTCAAGAGGTAACTCTTTAATCACGTCTTTACAAAAGCCGTTAACGATCATATTGACAGCATCTTCTTGAGAAAGGCCGCGGCTTCTCATATAGAAAAGTTGCTCTTCATTCATTTTAGAGGTAGAGGCTTCATGTTCAACTTGGCTAGAAGAGTTGCCTACCTCAATATAAGGAAAAGTGTTAGCGGAGCATTGATCTCCTACTAACATGGAGTCACATTGCGTATAGTTACGAGCTCCATGGGCTCTGGGCACAATTTTAACTAAGCCACGGTAACTGTTGTGAGAGGTATCGGCTGAAATTCCTTTAGAAACTATGGTTGAACGGGTGTTTTTTCCTAGATGAATCATTTTTGTTCCTGTATCAGCCTGCATATGATGATTAGTCAGGGCTACAGAGTAAAATTCCCCTACGGAATGATCACCTTGCAGAATGCAGCTAGGGTATTTCCAGGTAATAGCAGCTCCAACTTCTACTTGGGTCCATGAAATTTTAGACGAAATACCTGCGCAGCGACCTCGCTTAGTTACAAAATTATAAATTCCACCTGCTCCAGTTTTTGGATTACCTGCATACCAGTTTTGAACGGTAGAGTATTTAATTTCCGCATGATCCAAAGCAACAAGCTCTACTACCGCAGCATGGAGCTGATTATTGTCATAAGCAGGCGCTGTGCACCCTTCTAAATAGCTCACAGATGAGCCTTCTTCGGCAATGATAAGGGTGCGTTCAAATTGGCCGCTTTCTTTATCGTTAATGCGAAAATAGGTAGAAAGTTCCATGGGGCACTTAACGCCTTTAGGAATGTAAACAAAAGAGCCATCAGTAAACACAGCAGAGTTTAAGGTAGCATAAAAATTATCACCAATAGGAACGACACTGCCTAAATATTTTTTTACAAGATCAGGGTAAAGGTTAATGGCCTCAGAGATCGAGCAAAGAACCACTCCTGCCTCCTCTAAATTTTTCTTAAAAGTGGTCCCGATCGAAACGGAATCAAAAACCATATCGACCGCGACATTCGTTAATCTCTTTTGTTCATCTAAAGGAATCCCTAATCTTTCAAAAGTACGTAAAATTTCTGGGTCTACTTCATCTAAGCTATTATACTTAGCTTTAGTCTTAGGAGCAGAGTAATAGCAAATATTTTGAAAATCAATAGGAGGATAGTGGACATTAGGCCAGACGGGTGGGGTAGATTCAAGCCATAGGCGGTAGGCTTTAAGACGAAAATCTAGCAAAAATTGAGGTTCATCTTTTTTTGCCGAGATGGCACGTATAGTCATCTCGTTGAGCCCTTTAGGTAAGCTATCCATTTCAACCGCAGTGGAAAATCCGTATTTATAATCGGATTGACCCCTAAATGCTTCTTGTGTAGCCATTAAATTCTCCTTATAACTTGCTAAGAGGATATCACAGTAGAGACAAATGTAAAAAGTAAAAAGTTGACGACAGATAGCCTTTAATCAAAGGCTTCGCTCTTACATAGATTAAAAAAACATTATAACATTTAAATGATTAATTTTCAAACAATTAAGTATTAAAAAATATTTTCTCTTAAGCTGTTTTTTAAAGGGGTAAGAAGTTCTCTTTTAGCTTTTTTTCCTCAAGAGGTTTAATTAAAGTACCAATACCCTTATCATGTAGCTTTAAAGGTGTAATCTTTGGGGCCGCACTATCAATCTAAAGGTCCAGGGCAGCTATTCAAATCTCAAGTACTCTCAACAATCTCCTCTTTATGAAATCCAAACTTTTTGGCTATTCGATTGGTGGTTTGTAAGACCTTTTTCTAGAAGAGAGCGTTAGAAAAATATAATTTTCATAAACGTTTAATGGTTAATAAACCTTACCTACATAGTAATGCCAAAAAGATTCATCTAATTGTTGATCTCTTCATCGAGCTTTTTTTTATCTATCAGTTTATCATCTTGGTAAGTTTGCAAAACTCTTGGATGGCCTCTCTGATCGTATTTATTAAACTTGCCATGACGTAAATCATTTTTATATTCTGCTTCAAAGTAGAGCATTCCTCTATTATTCCAATATTGAAAAAGGCCTTCTTTTTTTCCGTTTTGGTATGTGCCGCGTGAAGCAAGTTGCTCATTTTCATGATAAGATAGAACTTTTCCATTTCTTTGCCCCTGAATGTAATCTTCTTTACGACAAATTTTCCCATTGGGAAAGTATTCAAGAAGGGGGCCTTGCAAAACATCGTTTTTGTAAGACAAGGTAAGGTGAGTCTTGCCATCCTCGTAGTAGGTGGTACTCATTCCGTCACGAACGCCTTGATGATAAAAGGTACTGCTGATTTTATTGCCAGCTTCATTATATTCGGCCAGCTCACCTTCAAGAAGCCCATTCACATAGTGAGCCTCTAAAGCTTTAACTTGAGGGTCAGTATCACGAGAAGGATAAAAAATTTGATGCAGGCCTTCCAAACGATTATTTTGGTAATGAGACTTCACTATCAGGCCATTTGGCTTACGAGCTTGATAAGGGCCTTCTAGATTACCATGCTGGTAATAACCTTGCTCGATAAGGATGCCCTCTTGATTCCATAAGGCTTTAAGACCATGAAGGATGCCATGATCATAGGTTAATACGGCTTGAGGCTGGCCATTTTTATAAAAGCTTTTTTGTTCCCCATGCATCTTTCCTTCGAGATAATTTAACAGGTGGGAAGGGCTTTGTTGACTCGTTATGGCATCCATAGGATAAAGCTCACGCGCAGGCCCTGTTCGCAAACCTTGTTGATAAGTGTATTCTTGATGAAGCGAGCCATCTTCGTACCAAGTGAAGGAAGTGCCCTCAATTTTTCCATGCTGGTAGTTTAGCTGGCTAGCTTTCTGCCCATTAGGCCAAAATGTTTCTTCTTTGCCGTGTAATCTGCCTTTTTGATAGAAGCTGATGCGTTTGAGTTGACCTTTACTATGCCACTCTTGAACTTTATGGGTAGGGAGGTTTTGATCAAAGGACGCTTCATATAGAAGTGTGCCTTCTTCATTCCATTGATGGGATTCGCCTTGTTGCTGGCCATGAGAATAGCCAGTGCGGTTTTTAAGTTGGCCATTGGGAAACCATTCTTCATAGGTCCCATGCAGGGCCCCTTTAAGATAACAGGCTTGAATATTGAGCTTTCCATTAGGATACCATATTTGACTAGGACCATCCTTCATATTTTCTTTATAGCTTTCCTTTAGAGAAGGGTGGCCATTCTCAAACCATTCTTCAAGCAAGCCAGTTTTTTGATGGTTTGCATAGGTTATACGAAGCTTGAGCTGGCTATTTTTATGAAACTCTTCTTGTATTCCATCTAATTGTCCGTTTTTATAGAAATAGCTACTTTTAAGTACTCCTGTAGGATACCATTCCTTATAGGAACCCTCGTAATTTCCAGGGATAAGCCTATATTCAGCAAGTTTATTGCCACTATCGTCCAACTCTAAGATGGGCTCAAGTAAATACCCGTGGGGATCATAATGTGCGGATTTAGCTACTTTACCATTAGGATGGTTGAGAAAGTGCAGCCCTGTCGGAGTGCCTTGAATAAATTTTCCTTGGCCTATTAGCTGGCCATCCTCATTAAAAAGTTGCTCTAAGCCTTCTTTTTTTCCTAAAGTATAGCTAGCTCTGTAACTTTCTTTGCCATTAGGATGATATTTTACATGCTGGCCGTTAGGCTGCCCATATAGAAAATCTTGAAACTCTTTTGTCATACGATTGGGATAATATAGATGGAGGGCAGGAACAGTTCTTCCATTATCAAGCAGTCCTAAATGATAATAGACTTCTGCTTTTAAAGAGCCATCCTCATACCATTCTTGGGTAAGTCCGTGTCTTAGCCCTTGTTGATAATGAATAAGAGAAGCTCTTACTTTATTAGGATAAAAAGTTTCATATTGACCACTAAGTTGATCAATTTTATAAAAGCCTTTTTCTGCTATTTCTCCATTAGTATAACGAATCTCTAACGGGCCATGCTTAACATCTTGTTTCATATAATGAACGCTTTCTATTAAGCCATTAGAAAAATAAGTTCTGACGGGCCCGTGAAGCTTACCCTTATCATAGAAAACAATCTTTTGAATGGAACCATCTTCATTAAAAAATAGCTGAGGGCCATGATAAACAGGACGTTTATCTAAATAGAGCAAATCAGCCTCTCTTTCAAGATTAGCATTTTCTCTAAAGCGTATTTCTTTGACCGGAATCCCTTCTTTACTTTCACCAGAGGGCTCGTAATATAAGATAATTTTAGGCGTACCATCCGGATGATGATCGATAATTTCCAGGCGCCAATTGGGTTGACGCTCTTTTAAAGTCGTGATTACAGCTTCTGTAATGGGAATCTCACCAGATTGGTGTTGGGGTTCATCCTCGCTAAAGCCTTTAGTAAAGATACTGAGGATAACAAGAAATATATTAAGGCGCCAAAAATACATGAAATACCTTAAATGAAAACATTTTTTAATTTAACTGCCCTTTAATCTCATTTTTTTCTAAATCTGGCAACCATAAAGTAGCCATTATTCCTATAATAAAAAAAATACCTAGGATGCTTAAAGCATAGACGGGAGCATGCTCATTAAAAAATCTAGTCATTAAACCTCCTCCGCCTTGTCCTAAGCCTTCCGATATACACCACGCCATGCCCATCAAGAAAGCACTTACCATGCCTGGACTTTCAGGGACTAAAAGATGGCCAAAGGCGATTAATACTGAATTAACAGTAGCAAAAAAAGCCCCTAATAAAAAAATTAAAGCAACAAACGTTATATTGTCAAAAGTAGGATAAAGCAAAAATATATAAAAAGCTATCATAGCAGCCACTGTAGCCCACAGGATAACTCTCTTAGGCGAATATCGATCAGATATATAACCTGCCGGGATCATCATTACAGCTCCTCCTAAAATGAGAAAAAGATGGCCGCCACCATGGCAAATCCAAGCGTTGTAACCTTTGCATATCAAAGTGTCGGGCAGAAGAAAAATGGTAGCCCAAAAAAGCGTTTGATTACAGACTTGTGCGATATATAAAAGCCTTAGATTGCGATTTTTGAACATCCTAAAAAGAGCTTTGAGGTTAACTTCATGGGCGGAGTGAATAGGGGTAAAGCTTTGGATGCCGTGCAGGCCATAAAATGAGGTAAGTACTAAAAGAATGGCTGGTAGGATTAAAATGGCCGTGGCACCATGCAATACAGAATGAAAGTAAGTGTAGATGATTTGGCTGCTTGCAAGCCCTAAGGCTCCTCCAGACGCAAAGATAGCAATTATCATTGCTTTGCGATGAGGCGTTAAAGTCCCAGCTAAGCTAGTCGCTGCAGGATGAAAAGCTCCCGATCCTACACACGTAATAGAATAAATCAATAGAAGTATCCAATAATTTGTTGAGTAAGCTAAAAAGGTATTGGCAGCAGTAAATAAGATGCCCAAGCAGATAAGCTGCTTACGCCATCCTCGGTCGCTCAAAGGCCCGAAAAATATTTGCATTCCTTCCCCAAAAAAAGCTCCTGCAGCCGAGATAGTACCAGCAAGAAATAAGTCTAAATGAGCCAATGTTTTATACATGGCCCATATCCCTATCATAAAATCTACGAGAAAGTGCGCTAACCAGATAAAGATTAACGGGCGGATCATAAAAAAAGTCATAAAATAATATTTTAAAAGGAGCAGATGCTATTATAAGGTTTTGGAATTAAGTAATAAAGGAAATATTAAGCTAACTAAGCCTTGTAGGATCCTCTTTAATTTTAGCCTTCCAGAAGTAGCTGCCTACTTATCTATTATATCTTTTATGACAAAAAATTAGTTTAAACAAAACGCAGAGAAAAAATTCTCATAGAAGTTAGCATGTCTAACCGAAAAACGAGCGAACATAGGCATATTTGACTAGCGTCATTAACTTTTCCTGTCTTTATGGAGAGGGGCGCTGCATTTACCCATTTCCCTCTTTTTCGCTTAACATTTTTGCTTTCTCCCTTGGAAGAATCTTTTTAAGCAAAAGTAGCAGGATTGCTCTCAAGTGAAACATGAAATGAGTATGCATGCCTTATGTAAGAAAATGGTGTACCTCGAGCAACAAATTGAGCAGATAAAGATCATGGCAGAAGAGTTAAATACAGCTTTAGAGGAACAAGCTCCTATACGCGAGGTGATAAAGAATGTTCAAACGCGCTATGAAGAAGAATATTTAAATTAATAACTTTTAAATCAAGGTAAAAAAATGATTAGATGTCTTATGCATCCTCTTACACATTCAGTTGTAGCTGAATTGATTCCCCGAAAGGAGGTCAATATTCTTGATCAGAAAATGCTAGAAAAATTAACTATCACAGGTACTACCGTCTCTTCAGAGTTTAAAAATTTACATCGCGTTGGCTGGAGAGTTTACCCCAATGAAAATAAAGAAGTATTTACTAAAACCTTTGAACAATTCTATTTTATGCATGGCTTACAGCAACAGGGATATTGTTGGGAAAATAAAAGAGAAGTGGAGGTTCCAACGGAAAAATTAGCGCAAAGTATACTCTCGCACTATTATGCCAGCTTGCAACCACCCCCAGATTCGGATAGCTTATCTAATAATCAATAGCGAAGAGACAGCTAGTGAATCTTATATACATTATTAGGATAGAGTAATTCCTATAACTTTAAGTTAGGTATTTGTTTACATGATCTTTTAGAGATCCTATCTCTGATATTTAGAAAAGCGACTAGCTTAATAGGCTTCCCAGTTTAAGTTTATGATATTTACTTTGGCAAGAAATTTGGTTAAAGGTCTTACTATAGGAATTTTATTGGATGAGAGTTTCATAAGCTATAATGAAAATTGCATTATAAGCGTTACCTAGATGGCTTTAATAAAAAAATTTGGTTTTTAAGCTTCTTTGCAGAGGAGGACTTATATCCCCCATTTAAACGAACAGCTTTTTAAATGTGTATGCGTCCTTTCTATCAGTTATACCCAAATATTCCTAGGTTAGGCAAAACGATGATTAACTAAGGGGGAAGGCTGGCAGTTTAATATCATGCCGGGCTATTTCCAGCAGTTTTTCTCCCATACATTTTTCCTCTTCCAAAGAAAGCTCCATTAAATTGACTATTTCTTTTTGTTTATAATGTTTTCATAAGAAACAGATAAGATTATAGTAGGCTATTTCATAATGCTCGACTTTATGAACAGGACTTATCAAGGCACTATCATTAGAATTGGATGGTTTGCAGAGGGTATACAAAGCTTGAGCTGGCTATTCTTATGAAGCTCTTCTTGTTTTCCATCTAATTGCCCATTTTTATAGAAATAGTTACTTCTAAGTACTCCTGTAGGATAACATTCTTTATAGGAACCTTCGTAGGATTATGAATACTTACCTACAACTTCACAAACTATGATTTATACCTCAATGTCTAGGATTGTGTTAAGGAGAGAATAGGTTTCGGGACACCTTCTTAGTTGCCGGAAGAAAAGCGGATTGCTTCTTTAAAGATAAGATGGCTAAAAGTTTGTTATTTCATTTTAGCCCATCCCAATTTAAAAAGTACTTACGACCATTCTACAATTGAAAACGCTGCCTTATTTTTTCGGCGATATCTTTCAAAGGATTTTCCGCTAGTTCAAGCTCGGTAAGCTGAGACAGCCGCCCTATTTCTGCAGGCAGTGCGGTGAGCTGGTTTTCTCTTAAATCAAGCGTTTGCAGCTGAGACAGCTGCCCGATTTCTGCAGGCAGAGCGGTGAGCTGGTTTTGATTTAAGTAGAGGTATCGCAGCTTAGACAGCTGCCCGATTTCTGCAGGCAGAGCGGCGAGCTGGTTTTGGCTTAAGTAAAGCCTTATCAGCTGAGACAGTTGCCCGATTTCTTCAGGCAGACTGGTGAGCTGGTTTTGGTTTAATTGAAGCCATTGTAGCTTAGACAGCTGCCCGATTTCTGCAGGCAGAGCGGTGAGCTGGTTCTGGTCTAATTTAAGCACTCTTAGTTGAGACAGCTGCCCGATTTCTACAGGAAAGCTGGTGAGCTGGTTTTGGCTTGAATCAAGCCATCGCAGCTGAGACAATTGACCGATTTCTGCAGGCAGACTGGTGAGTTGATTTTGATTTAAGTAAAGATATTGCAGCTGAGACAATTGGCTTATTTCTGTAGGCAGAGCGGTGAGCTGGTTTTGATTTAATTCAAGCCTTTGCAGCTTAGACAGCTGCCCGATTTCTGTAGGCAGAGCGGTGAGCTGGTTTTCTCTTAAGTCAAGCGTTTGCAGCTGAGATAGCTGGCCTATTTCTGGGGGTAAATAAGTCAAGCTTAATCTAGATAAATCTAAAGTCGTGATGTTTTTACAATTTTCTTCAATCCAATCTCTAAGAAGCTCTCCTTTTTTTTCTAGAGACAAGTGCTTAATTTCTTCTCGGTTCAAGTATTCTTCCCTGCCAGGAAGTTTTTTCCAAAGTAAAAGGCGATTAATATTTACAAGATAGGAAGAGTAATTAGCCAGCGTTAAGCCTCTTTTTTCCTCTGTTTTCCATTTGAATTCTAAAGGAGAAATAGATTTAGCTAAGGTAAAAACTTGTTTAAAAACTTGATAAACTTTTTCGGTAGAGGTAAGTCCAGGATTGAGTTGATAAATCTTAGCTAACAAAAGAGTTCGCTGGGTAGTGGCATTCTTCTTGGGGAAATGAAGCTGTGCTATTTTTTTATAAAGAGAAGGCATCGCTTCAGAAGATAGCAGATGATGCCATCTTTTACAGACGCTAAATAAGGAAGGAACTGCGCAAGCCTCTAAGATAGGGAGTAGCAATTCATTGGGCAAGCTTTCAATAGATGTCGATGAGATAGGATGCATTTTATTTCCTTGGTTAGGGATAACTTTCCAGCATTTTTATTTTTAGAACAATATAAAAATTAAAAAAGCAAGTCAACTGAATTCGTATCCTTATTAATGGAAAAACAACTCACAGCTGGTCTATGAGAGCTTTTATTTCAGATAGATTCAAGGAAGGGGGGGAGACCTTCT
>NZ_JRXI01000208.1:0-2894 GCF_000813645.1 Neochlamydia sp. TUME1
TAGCCCACCCCAAATTAAAAAGCACTTACAACCATTCTACAATTGAAAAAGCTGCCTTATTTTTTCGGCGATATCTTTCAAAGGATTTCCTGCTAATTCAAGCGTTTGCAGATCAGACAGCTGCCCTATTTCTATAGGCAGGCTGGTGAGCTGGTTTTGATTTAAGCTAAGCCATGCCAACTGAGACAGCTGCCCGATTTCTGTAGGTAGAGCGGTGAGCTGGTTTTGGCTTAAATCAAGCCTTTTCAGCCGATACAATTGCCCGATTTGTGCAGGCAGACTGGCGAGCTGGTTTTGATTTAAGTAAAGCTGTAGCAGCTGAGTCAATTGCCCGATTTGTGCAGGCAGACTGGAAAGCTGGTTTTGATTTAAGTTAAGCTCTTCCAGCTGAGACAGCTGCCTCATTTCTGCAGGCAGAGCGGTGAGCTGGTTTTCTTTTAAGTCAAGCGTTTGCAGCTGAGACAACTGCCCTGTTTCAGCAGGAAGGCTAGTGAGCAGGTTTTGATTTAATTGAAGCCATCGTAGCTTAGACAGCTGACCGATTTCTGCAGGCAGAGCGGTGAGCTGATTTTCGCTTAAGTAAAGCTTTTTCAGCCGAGACAATTGCCCAATTTCTACAGGCAGACTGGTGAGTTGGTTTTGATTTAAGAAAAGATATTGCAGCTGAGACAATTGACCTATTTCTGCAGGCAGACTGGCGAGCTGGTTTTGATTTAAGTTAACCCCTTGCAGCTGAGATAGCTGCCCAATTTCTACAGGAAGGCTGGTGAGCTGGTTTTCTTTTAAGTCAAGCCTTTTCAGCTGAGACAATTGGCCTATTTCTGGGGGTAAGTAAGTCAAGCCTGCTTTAGGTAAATCTAAAGCCATGATGCTTTTACAATTTTCTTCCATCCACTCTCTAAGTAGCTCTCCTTTTTTTTCTAAAGGCAAGTGCTTAATTTCTTCTCGGCTCAAGTATTCTTCCCCACCAGGAAGTTTTTTCCAAAGCAAAAGGCGATTAATATTTACAAGATAAGAAGAGTAATTAGCTAGAGTAAGATCCCTCTTTTCTTCTATTTGCACTTTAAATTCTAAAGTTGAAAGAGACTTGGCTAAAGTAAAGATTTGCCTAAAGATTGCATTTACCTTTGCTGCTTCAGAAAGCTTTTCTTCTAGCTTATAAATCCTATCTACAATAAGAGCCTGCTCGTTAACATCTCCTTGAGGAACATGCACCTTACCTATTTGCTTATAAAGAGGGGGCATGACTTCAGAAGCTAGCAGATGATGCCATCTTTTACAGACGCTAAATAAGGAAGGAACTACGCAAGCCTCTAAGATAGGGAGCAGCAATTCATTGGGCAAGCTTTCAATAGATGTGGATGAGATAGGATGCATTTTATTTCCTTGGTTAGGGATAACTTTCCAGCATTTTTATTTCATTTTAGCCCACCCCCAATTTAAAAAGCACTTACAACTATTCTACAATTGAAAACGCTGCCTTATTTTTTCTGCAATATCCTTCAAAGGATTTTCTGCTAATTCAAGGGTTTGCAGCTTAGACAGCTGCCCTATTTCTGCAGGAAGGCTGATGAGCTGGTTTTGATTTAAGTAAAGCAATTGTAGCTGAGACAATTGACCTATTTCTGCAGGAAGGCTGGTGAGTTGGTTTTGATTTAAGTAAAGCCATTGCAACTGAGGCAATTGACCTGTTTCTGTAGGAAGGCTGGTGATCTGGTTTTGATTTAATTCAAGCCATTGCAGCTTAGACAGCTGCCCGATTTCTGCAGGCAGAGCGGTGATCTGGTTTTGATTTAATTCAAGCCGTGTCAGCTTAGACAGCTGCCCGATTTCTGCAGGCAGAGCGGCGAGTTGGTTTTGATTTAAGTAAAGCCATTGTAGCTGAGACAACTGCCCGATTTGAGCAGGAAGGCTGGTGAGCTGGTTTTGATTTAAGTCAAGCCATTGTAGCTTAGACAGCTGCCCGATTTCCGTAGGCAGAGCGGTAAGCTGGTTTTGATTTAAGTGAAGTACTTGCAGCTTAGACAGCTGCCCTATTTCTGCAGGTAGAGCGGTGAGCTGGTTTTGATTTAAGTAAAGGTGTGTCAGCTCAGGCAGCTGTCCGATTTCTGCAGGCAGAGCGGTGAGCTGGTTTTGGTTTAATTGAAGCCCTTTCAGCTGAGGCAGCCGCCCTATTTCTGCAGGCAGAGCGGTGAGCTGGTTTTGATTTAAGTAAAGGCGTGTCAGCTCAGGCAGCTGTCCGATTTCTGCAGGCAGAGCGGTGAGCTGGTTTTGATTTAAGTCAAGCGTTTGCAGCTGAGACAACTGCCCGATTTCTGCAGGCAGGCTGGTGAGCTGGTTTTGATTTAAGTAAAGCCATTGCAGCTTAGACAGCTGACCGATTTCTGTAGGCAGGCTGGTGAGTTGGTTTTGATTTAAGTAAAGGTGTGTCAGCTCAGACAGCTGCCCAATTTCTGTAGGCAGAGCGGTGATCTGGCTTTCTTTTAAGTCAAGCGATTGCAACTGAGACAATTGGCCTATTTCTATAGGCAGAGCGGTGAGCTGATTTTGATTTAAGTTAAGCCGTGCTAACTGTGACAATTTACCTATTTCTGTAGGCAGAGTGGTGAGCTGGTTTTGATTTAAGTAAAGCTCTTGCAACTGAGACAATTGGCATATTTCTGGGGGTAAATAAGTCAAGCCTGCTTCAGATAAAACTGAAGCCGAGAGGTTTTTACAATTTTCTTCAATCCAATCTCTAAGAAGCTCTCCTTTTTTCTCTAGAGGCAAGTGCTTAATTTCTTCTCGGCTCAAGTATTCTTCCCCACCAGGAAGCATTTTCCAAAGTAAAAGGCGATTAATATTTAAGAGATAAGAAGAGTAATTAGCCAGAGTTAAGCCTCTTTTTTCTTCTG
>NZ_JRXI01000209.1:0-1183 GCF_000813645.1 Neochlamydia sp. TUME1
CTGCGCAAGCCTCTAGGATAGGGAGCAGCAATTCATTGGGCAAGCTTTCAATAGATGCCGAAGAGATAGGATGCATTTTATTTCCTTGGATAGTGATAACTTTTCAGTATTTTTATTCTTTAAAGGCAATATAAAAAAATTAAAAAAAACAAGTCAAACCAATTAATACTTATTTAAGGCGGTCGCTTCGCCAAAGCTTAAGGCAAGCTAGCAGTACTTAAGTGCAGCTATAGTCGCTAGCCAAGGTGTCAAAACAACTGAAAAAAAGGGCTCAATGGGTACAACGGTGGCAAGAAAGTTAAAGGTAAGAAAAGACACATATGAGTGGATCACTTGGGACTGTTAATAGCAGTTGTAGTAAACAGCGTAGCTTATAATGACAGAGATAGGCTAAAGGCCCTGCTCTATTTTTCCCATGGAAAAGCTCTATAGCCAAAAAAGATATTTGCCGATACAGGATATATTGGAGAAGAGATGGAAGTAGAAGCAGCTTTACAGGGTATTGATTTAACAGCCATTAAAAGATCTAAGCTAAAAGGATTTCATCTATAAACAAAAAGATGGATAGTAGAAAGAACATTTGCCTGGCTTGGCAAATGCTGCAGATTAAGTAAGGATTATGAGGCCTTGCCAAACACCAGCCAAGCGTTCCTTTCCTTAGCTATAATACACCTGAGGGTAAGAAGAATAGCGCAATAAATTAATTTAGAAAATGTCTTTAAAAATAAGGCCTGGATTATCAAAGCGTTATTAGAGCACTGTTTTTCCCCTTAATGTTTATATGAAAAGGGTTTGGTTTTTATAAAATTAAAATACCTCTTTATTTTTAGATATATGTTGATAAAATGAAGTTGTACTTAATTGCTGAATGGGAGGTTATGCAATGTCTAAAAATAAAAATCATGATAAAGATCAAGTGGCCCCTTTTCCCTTTGATAAAATGCCTTATTAGGAAAAAGGAGAGTCGATGGATAAGCTTAACGATTATGATATGGGCGAGCAAGAACTCGATTTAGGAGAAAGTGAACCCCGTACCCGTCACCGCAGTTTAGGAGATGAAAGAGGAGCGGGGCACGAGCCCTAAGGAGCGTGCTGACTAGGCCATCTGGCATTTAAAGGAGCTTTTAGGAGTAGCCCAGAGGTTAAGATATGCTATTCCTAAAAGCTCCTGAATAGAAGATAA
>NZ_JRXI01000210.1:0-7642 GCF_000813645.1 Neochlamydia sp. TUME1
AAATGGTATTATCTGCCACTTCTAAATTTTTTCTAATAAGCTATAATGAAAATTGCATTATAAGTATCCTCTGTATTGCTCCAGCTAAAGAAATTGAATTTTTAAGCTTCTTTGCATAGGGAGGACTTGCATCCCACATTTAAACTACCAGCTTTTTAAATGTGTATGCGTCTTCTCCGCCAGTTATACCCCAATATTCCTAGGTTAGAAAAAACGATGATTAACTAGGGGGAAAGAGTGGCAGCTTAATATCACGCCGGGCTATTTCCAAAAGTTTTTCTCCCATACGTTTTTCCTCTTCCAAAGAAAGCTTCATTAAATTGACTATTTCTTTCTGTTTATAATGTTCACACAAGAAACAGATAAGATCATAGCAGGCTATCTCATAATGCTCGACTTTATGAGCAGCACTTATCAAGGCAATATCATTAGAATCTGTATCTGCAAAATGCCTTATTAACTCTTTCCCTTCGTTAAGAATGCCATCCATACCTTTACTACGGTCGGTAAAATTAAGATCTAATAATGTTTTCATAAGTTCTCTTCCTTTATCAGCAAAATTAGAAATTCCTTGGATTTTGCTAGAGGTGGGATCAATATTTAGCATCCCAAAACTCTGTTGCAATCGTCTTATCTGGTTTTCTGTTTCTAAAATATGAGAGGAAAAAGCATCTTTTAATGCTTGGTTAGAAGATTGGCTAGCTAATGTCTTTAAATTATCATGGGTTTCTCTTTCAGCAGTATAAAGATGTCTAAGGCCTGTTTCTAAGAACAGATCTAAAGCTGAATTTTTTTCCATATAAGCCTCCTTAAAGCTTATTAACTTTTAAAGAAAAATATAATAATACTTACAATTGTGCTAAAGAATTTCTTAAAGGTAGCTGCAAGCTAAATCAAATCATTTTGCTCATTCCAGGTGGTATATTCTTTTTTTTTAAGGGTGCACTATTTTTTCTCACTTTTATTAGGAGCGCATAGGCTCACCATAACCATTATTACAGTAGTAAATTTAGAAGTCTTTAAAAAAATATAGATAGAGCATTTTCTTTAAGGCCTGTGTAGAAGGTCTTTGGTTACCCTACGTGTTAAATATTTTCCAAATGATAAAATCGATCTTAAAAAGGAAATTGTTCTCTAGAGGAAGTGCATGCTGAGAATAATTTTTTTCCCTTTTCCATCTATCCAGAGCAAAAAGTTTCCGAAAAGCTTTTGTTTTGGATAGAGAGGAAGCCGATCAAATTTTATTATTATTACTTACAAGCCATCAACCGATAGGATCAAAATTTTTCTATCTTTTCAAAAAGAGCCTGGAAAGATAAACCTGGAAAAGCCAAGCCTAAAGTTTTTCTAAGCTAATTTATCCTAGCAAAAGTATCTGATGAAAAGATTAGGATTTTAAAAAATTTATAATTGTAGAACTTTTTAATCTTATTTTAACTTGAAAATATAGTTTTCTAGTCTTACGCTATTCTTAAGGTACCTTTAACATAAGGAGGCGGATATGTCAGTAGATGTATTTGAGACAACTTTACAAAAAACTCATGAGTGGCTCAAAGATCTTATGGGATTACTGGGATGGACTGATGAAAAAAAAGCTTATTTGGCTTTAAAAGGAACATTGCAAGCTTTACGTGATCGTTTATCCGTAGAGGTGTCTGCGAAATTAAGTGCTCAATTGCCTATGTTAGTGAGAGGGTTTTATTACGAGGGTTGGAAGCCTTCTATAATGCCCGTTAAGGTTAAAACTACGGAAGAATTTTTAGATTTTGTGGCTTTTCACTTTAATAGCCTAGCGTTGGTACAATATTCGGATGTAGAAAAAATAGTGCGTGCAGTATTCCAAGTAGTTACCCAGCATGTTTCTAAAGGAGAAATTGAACATATCAGGCAAGTTTTGCCTCTTCCTATCGCTGAACTTTGGCCTTCTTCTTAAAGTTAGGAAGACTTTTTACCTTTCTGCTGAAGATGGTGCAAACAAGAACTTACTGCGCTTTTGCCTTGAGCCCCTTAAAAGGGCTTAAGGCAAAAGCTTTGCTATAAATGCTTAAATATACCTCTTAAAAGTCTTTATTAGCTATTGCATGGATCTATAATCTCCTCCAGTTTTTCATTATTTAAATTTTTCTTCTCTATTCTTAAAAAGCTTATCTTATCGACTGATGTAAAGTGTAGGACGAAGCCAAGCATTCAACTTATTTTTTTTCTCTTAAGACTATAAATTTTAACTAGAAGGTGGCTTATAAAGAACTTGTCTTTGCAAGTTTCTTGAGGACATTATGTACAATCATTCCCCTATTCTAAACAACCTAAAGTCTTTCTATTAAAAAGTTTACTTTTGTCTTTTGCTTGCTAGCAGTCTCATCTAAAGGTCTCTTAAGAGCGAATGGCCACCTTTGCCTAGTGTAAAATGCGAGCCTACGGAAAATTTTTCTCTGAAGAACAAAAAAGATAATAAAAAAACTTGCATTTGAGAGAAATGAATGTTAAATGAATATTTTATCTGTAAAAGCTGAAGAAAACCCATAAATTTTTTAGGAGTGTTAAAATGAATAAGAAAGATCTCAAAAAACTTGCTTTGCTAGGTATTACAGGTGGCGTAATGATGGCTTCTCAAGGTTCTGTTTATGCTGATACTAGCAATCATTTAGCGACCCCTGGAGTACTCATGGCTAGCGGTTGTGGAGCTGGCACATGCGGAAATCAAGGCAAACCCTCTTCTGGTTTAAATCGTGAATCTCGCATCATCGCTGAGGCTGATGAAAGCCTTAAAAGTAGCTCTTCTACTCAATTGATGACGGAAGATCAATTGAAAAGCCAATTGAATGAACAAGGTAAAGAAAATTATAATAGTTTAAATGCAGAAGGAAAAGCATTAGCACAGAAGTTAGCTAGCAGGACATGCAAAGGAAATAATGATTGCAAAGGCTTAAACTCTTGCAAAACAGAGGAACATAGTTGCGCAGGCAAAGGTTCTTGTGCTGGATCAAGCGCTTGCAACTTCAAAGATAAAAATCTTGCTATCAAAGTTGCTGCACAAAAACAAGCCGAAAAGCGTGCGCAAACCAATCAAGGCTCTAATTAAAATTTGACTCCTAGTGTGTGCATATCTTTAAGTTTTAAATGCTTGGATGTGTGCACACTTTTAGCAGCTTCTATCGCTAATTAAATAGAGTTTAAATTGATAGGCTATTTTATAGGCACTTAACCTTTAGGGTTAGGTTAACTTTTTTTATTCAGGATTAAGCTTAAAAAACTTATGATTCTAACGAAGGAGAGAAATGAAGAAAAGAGATCTTAAAAAATTAGCTTTACTTGGTGTGGCAGGCGGTATGATGCTTTCACAATCTGTTCATGCGCAGCAGACTTCTTCCCACGCTTATCTTACCTTGTTAGCTGCTGCCTCTACTCCTGAAAAAAGCACTCCTACTTCGGCCCCTTCTACGGCTATTACGCAAGCTGAAGTCGACCCTAATGCTGGTAATTTAGGCTATCATTTGATGGATGAGGAGGAGTTGCTTCTTGAGCTTAATGAGGAGGGCCAGCAAAATTACAAAGCTTTAGATGTAGCTAATCAAAAATTAGCACGGGAAGTGGCCAGCGCACGTTGTGGAAATACCAATCAATGTAAAGGGCTAAATGCTTGTAAAACTGACAAGCATGAGTGTGCCGGACAAGGCTCTTGCAAGGGGCAAGGTAAATGTGCGATTGCAGACAAAAATCTTGCTGTTAAGCTGGTTTATGATAAAATGACGAAAAAAGGGCACTTGCTAACGGAAATTAAACTTTAAATGCCAGGCCTATATTCTTGAAGTTCTAGAAATTTTTCTTCATCAAACGTGTGGTAGGAACAAAAAAAATTTAAGTATTGCCAGGATGGCTATGAAAAATGCAAACATTCCTAACTTAGGAATTGGAATAGGTTTAAGGCATGTACACTACGAAGATATTTTTCGCTTACAACCTGAGATTGACTGGTTTGAGATTATTAGTGAAAATTTCATGGTGGAAGGTGGCAAGCCTCTTGAAAATCTTGAGAAAATTTTAGCTAAATATCAGGTCGTGCAACATGGAGTAGCTCTAGGAATTGGAAGTGCTGATCCTTTAGACTACAATTATCTAAAAAAGCTTAAAGCCTTAACACGTTTAACGAAGACACCCTGGTTATCAGATCACTTATGCTGGGGGCATCTGCCCGGTGCTCACTATCATGATTTGCTTCCTTTGCCTTATACCCAAGAAGTCATCAACTATGTAGCCGAAAGAGCACGTATCGTACAGGATTATCTAGAAATTCCTTTTGCCCTTGAAAACCTTTCTTCCTATGTAGCTTTTCAAGAGGATGAGATGCCCGAATGGGAATTTTATACGGCTGTTGTAGAGAAAGCTAACATTTTTATGATGTTGGATGTCAACAACATTTATGTCTCTAGCCGCAACCATGGCTTTGATGCCCAAAAATATATCCAAAACCTTCCTTATGATCGGGTGCTACAAATCCACTTAGCGGGCCATAGCGATCATGGCGATTATGTACTAGATACCCATGATAATTATGTAAGGGATGAAGTGTGGGATTTATATGCCGATATTTATCCCCGCACAGGAGGAGTTTCCACTTTACTTGAATGGGATGATAATTTTCTTAGTTTTCAAGAAACTTGGGATGAGGCTCTAAAAGCAAAAAAGTTTCAGAAATATTTACATGACAAGGCTAGCCTTGAAAGACCGATGCGTCAATTGCAAGGGGTAGAAGTATGAAGGCTATGGAATTAGCGTTTGATAAGCAAGTACCCGCTAACCTTAGAAAGCTGCAAGAGTGGTTTGCAAGTATACTGGTAAGGCCTGTCGATCAAGATAGCCGTATGAATCCTATCTCTCCTTCACAAGAAAGCATGGAAGAAGAAGCATTTGACTACATCGTTCCTAGCCCTACTTTAAGGCCCGCTCAACGTATAGAGCTTTATAATCAGCAATATTGGTGGAGGCTTTTAAGCATTTTGCATGATGCCACACCCCTCGTTGTGCGCCTGTTTGGGCATCATGACTTTAATGAAAAAATTGGTAAGCCTTACCTTACTCATTATCCTCCTGATACCTGGTCGTTAAACTTTCTTAGTGACCGGCTTCCTCAATGGATAGATGAGAGCTATCAGGAAAAGGATAAGCAATTAGTATTAGATGCGGCAAGAATTGACGCCGCCTTAAATTATTCTTTTTTTGCTGCCCATTATTCACCTGTGAATGCCCCTACAATAGCGGTAGGGATGGATAAAACTCTTAAACGTCGCATGCGTTTACAGCCTCACGTTTCCTTATTTAATTTACGTTATGATATGTTTACTTTCCGTCAGGAAATGATAAAACAAGAGGTAGAATACTGGGAAAATCACGATTTTCCTAGCCTGGTTCAAGATCGTCCCTATTATTTTGTAGTATACCGTAATGGTGAAAATAATTTACAGTGGGATGAAATTGACTTTTCTGCTTTTCGTTTCCTAAATCTTTTTTCAACAGGAACAAGTCTTGAAGAAGCCTGCGAATGGCTTGAGCAACAAGATGAGCAGCTTTATGCTGAGGCAGCAAGCAAGCTACATCTTTGGCTTCAAGAATGGGTGTTCCAGCAATGGCTATATTTTGATGATAAACAGTCGTGAAGCAGCATTTTTCGCCCTTCTGCATTCATTAAAAGGGGAAAGCTTTATTTCCGAATATTTAGGAGAGTGGTTTAAAAAAGAGCAGCCTTCTTCTCAAGATTATCAATTAGCCCATCAAATAGCTTACGGTTCTGCTCAGATGGCCCTAGCCTTAGATTATTTGGCTTTGCAGCTCTCTGAAAAGAAAAAGATGCGTTTAAAGTTAAAAGAAAAAGCTTTACTACGTACAGCTTTATATCAATTTTACTTCTTAGACAAGCTTCCTCACTACGCGATTGTGGATGAGTCAATCAAGATTGCAAAGAAACATTTCCATTCTTACTTTGTTGCTTACTTAAATGCTATATTAAGGAAGTTTTCTCTTCTTTCTTTAACTCTACCCCAAGGAATGGATCTACCCTCTCTTAGTATCCGCTATTCCTTTCCTCTTTATTTTATTAAAAATCTTAGCAAGCACTACGGCTTACAGGCGACAATAAAGATTTTAGAAGCTAGCAATAAGCCTGCCTTAACCATGGCTCGGCTAAGAAATATAGTAGAAATCCCGGCAGAGTGGAACACAGTTATAGAAGAACCAGTCAAGGTCATTACTGTCCTTGCTTCTGAGGTTAAAAAGGTGGCTTCCTCTGCAGATTATTATATTCAAAATGTTACCCCAGCAAGCTTAATAGGAAGCCTTTCTCAAGGGATAAATAAAGCCCCTACCAGCATATTGGATATATGCGCTTCTCCTGGTGGTAAAACATTGGCCCTTCATGACTTTTTCCCTCAAGCAGCCTTATATGCCAATGATGTCTCCTTGCACAAAATACAAAAACTAAAAGACAACTTTGCAAAATATGGTGTGCAAGCTCAAGTAAGCTGCAGTGAAGGCGAGAAGTTAGAACTTGATAAAAAATTTGATCTTATCGTCTTAGATGTGCCTTGCAGTAACAGTGGAGTTTTGAGTAAACGTCCTGAAGCTCGCTGGAGATTAAACGAAGATCAAGCAAAGCAGCTTAAAATCATTCAATTTAATTTGTTAAAACATGCTGTTCATCTGTTGGAAAATGAAGGCGAAATTTGGTACATGACCTGCAGCATTCTCCCGGAAGAAAATGAAGAGATAGTAGCGATAGCGTGCCAAGAATTGGATTTAATAAAAAAGAACCTCATTTCCATCTTGCCTAACGCAGAAGGGTGGGATGGAGGCTTTGCCTGCTGTTTAGTTAAGAAATTAAGATAAAAAACAGAGAAATTACAGGCTCTTTGAGTTACTTCTTACGCAGTCGCCTGATTTATAAATAAATTTCCTTAAGTAGAGAGCCAGCTTTTAGAGGATTGGGTGTGTAGGCTCACTTTTTTTAAGCATATAATAATCCGCATACCCTTCCTTTTATTCACCTAAATCTTCATCCTATTTCCATGGTTTATTGGATGGAATTTGCGTTCCCCAAACTTAGGCTGTAATATTTATAATGGTACGAATATGTTGACATAGCAAAGGAATTTCTGAAAAATTTTGATTTTTTATTTTATCTTTTAAAGTAGAGATTTTATCAGCTAATTCGGTAAGCCTTTTATTTTCAGCAGATCGAAGGGCAGGAGAGGAATTTATCTCTAATAAGGGTTGATAGACCTCCTCTAATTTTTTCATATATCCATCTAAATCCTCTAAGTCTAAGGGGATAAACTCTTCTAATTCATATTTTGCTAGTTCTTCCCAAGAAAATAAAAGGTCTTGTAAATGTTCACTAGCTTCTTGTAAAGATATATTTTTGGTCTGATTATAAGCTAATAGCCAAGGATCTTGTACATCCATCAATAAATTGTTACTTAAGAAAGTTAAAAATTGTTGCTTGTTTTTTAGATAATTTTCTATATCTTTAATAATTAATTTATATTTTTTATTGTTAGTAGGATAAGTTTTTTTGATTAATTGATAATGTAGTTTTTCTAAGTTAGAAATTATACTAGTTTTAAAAGCACGAGGTACATAATATTTTATA
>NZ_JRXI01000211.1:0-9327 GCF_000813645.1 Neochlamydia sp. TUME1
TTTATACGATTATAAGTGTCTATATTTAATTTTAAATGGCTGCTAAAAGTTAAAGTAAACGTTTTTAAAAAAGCTGCTCGAGCTGCCAAGTCCTGGTGTGGTCTTTCAATAGGTCCACTCATTTTTTCTCCTAGCTATAATGTTTTTTACTATTTTTAATAGTTCTGTAAATATTTGTACTCTATCAGAAAACTCTTCTTTTGGGAAAGATAGATTACTGGAGGAGGAGACTTCTAATAAGGAGGATAATGCTTCTGGTTCACGACAAGCTTGCAGCAAGTTTTGCGCTCCTCTATGAAAGCCTTGTTCTAAGCATTTCTTAATGGTCTTTCCTTGTTGGTTTAGCTGTTCTTGATAAGTTTCTGCTGCTGCAGGATCATTATTAAGCCTTATATTAATAGAAGTTTTCAAGTTCTTAATAATTTGTTCAGTTAATTCCCCTTTTGCTAACTTCATAAGGCTCGTAGCAATAGTTTTCCAATTTCTACGATTAACCTTAAAATCATGATCAATTAAAGCTATACTTCTCTCTTCATTCGAAGCGTTAGGATTTAAATGGGAAAATAAAAGCAGGGAAGAAGGGAGCTCTAAGAATTTACTCCAGTACAAGAGAGTATTGCTTTGGCAAGGCGTCTTTACAAACATTTTTAGATGCGAAAAAACTTGCACAAGAAAAAATGTTAGATAAGTTACCACTGGTAGAAGTAATTTTTGCCAGGTAACGCATGTTCGTCAGGTCAAGTACTATTTTAAAACATCCTGCCTTAAGATCTATTTCATTCAAGCACTCCTGAATAAAAAGAGGGTATCTGAACTATTACAATAATTTTTTTACCTAACTCTGTAGATTTCTAAAAATTCCTTTCCTAAAGCTTCTAAAAGCTTACGATAAGTGGGAAATCCTAGCTGATGGTCTATGAGGGGAAGACCCCAAGAGCTAGGTAAAAATGTAATATGCTTTTGAGGATCTAAGAAAGATTTAATATAGGTAATGGGATCTAAATAGCAGACCGCATCTCCCAGACTTACATAGTTAATCACATTTTGAAATCCCCCTGCTGCCAGTAGGCAAGGAGATCCAAAAGTATATACGTCTATCATATTTAGCTCCTCAGCTGATAAAAGGCCTTTAGCTCTTAAGGTATCAGAGGCCCCAATACTATGCGCATAATGAATAATTCTTCCTCCGCCTTCCACACCGCCTATTTGTGCTATCAATTCCCGCCATTTTGAAGCAAGCTGTTTAGCTTGAGGAGAAACCCATCCACATCTAACTGCTAGAGATTTTAGAAAATCGTAAGTCCATCCTTCTGTGGGGCGGAAAATGTAGTGGATGTTATTTCCACCATGAAATTTTGAAATTATTTCTAGGCTATACATGACATCATGGCGAGCATTTAAAATCCCATTAATCAAAGTAATTCTTACTTTGTCATTTATTTCTCCTTGCCCTACCACCCCCGCTTCATTCTTTCCTATATAAAAGCCACAGATGCCTAACGTCAGCTTTCCAAAAATGGCGCTGGCTGTTCCTTCAATCTTCTCATTAAAATTATGTTCTAATGAAAGATGTGTAGACATGAAGGCGTGCATATTGCGAAGTAAGCTGAAAATTTGCTGACCGATATCGGTAACTTGGGAGTAAATAGAGCTCCACAAGTTACTAAAAGAGAATAGGCCATAGGGATCCATGCGATTGATAGGATTATTAGAGGCAAAAGCATATAGGTTAGGGCTTTCCATAGAGCCTAACGGGTCTTGTGTCGTCCATTGGCCTAGGGAAGGATCGTAATAACGTTTTCCAAAATAAATAAGTGCAGACTCCGGGTCCATTCTTTTACTTGAAAAACGCCATGGATTATTGCAGGAGGGGTTTCCTCTTTCTTCTTCTCCAAAAGCAGAATAATGGGCTTGTTCTCTCACGGTTTGATCGGCAAGTGAAATAAGTCCACAGACTGAGCCGCGATGATCATGGAGAGGAACGTATGCTTGATCTTCTATTTCTAATAGGACGGCGCTTCCGATTTCTGCTCCTAGCCCCTCACCTAACACACGCAATTCAGTTATTTGATTTTTATCATTGACTGCTCCAATTTCATTTAAACCATCATAAAGATATTTTTGTTCCCATTTTTTTTCACCATTAGGATCAAAACATGTCTTTGACAAGCGCCGATGAAAAAGGTCATAAGTATATCGATAAACTTCCCCGTTATCCTGGCGTAGAGCTATCATGCGATTCAAAGCATCATATTCAAAACGAAGTTTGTTGCCTTTCATTATCTTTTCTTTCAAATTGCCGTTGGCATCATAACCATTTTGGGTGTTATGGTAACCTATTAACTGCCCCAAAGGATTAATTGTGCATTCTTCATAATTTTTAGATGTTTGATTTCCTAACCAGTTGTAGGTGTAGGTGTTGCTAAAAAGTCCTGCTTCATTTGTTAGGTAGTTTTGATCATCGTAAATAAAATTGTGCTTATGTTCACCCGTAAGATCTTTAAAAGTGATACTTTCGATAATCTGGGGCTTTTCAGGCAAATAATGAATAGCTTCAGACCAAAAAGGCGTAGAAATATGAGTAAGATAACCTTTACTATTATAACTACGTAGCTCTTGACCTATGCCGCCTGCCAAGTCACTAATCAGCGGATGGCCATTTAAATCTCGCTCTTGATACTTATGAATCAAGGGATCTTTTAAAAGACGCTGCCTCTCAATTTTTCTAAGGTAGAGACTGTCGTAACTATATTTAATGGAAGATGTATCCGGAAGATCTAATTGAATGCAACGGTTGAGCTCATCATAATGCCTGGTGGTTTTTAATCCGTTGCCTTGTACTTCCTCTAATAGATATCCATCGAGAGAAAAGGTGCGCCGTGTAGATAAGGAATGAATTTTATCTTCAATATGGGTGATATGCTGGAGAGAATCATAGGAAAGAATATAGTGGATCGTAAGATCAGAAGAATGAAGGGCGTTAAGGTTGCCTAGTGAATCATATTCATAAAAAATTGTTACCCCATCCGGCTTGAGAAGGGCACTTAGCTGACCTGCCTCATTGTAAGTATAATGGGTAGTCATAGGTCTTACTGTACCAAATCCTTCAATGCATCTAATAAGGCGATCATAGGAATCATAATGCCATACTGTGCTGATGGTTTTCCCGTGGCTTAAAAAGTAAGTTTCCTTGGCTTTATGATTATTCGCATCCCACTGTAATTCTTGTAAGAAAAGAATGTCACCTAGGCTGTTCTTTTTAGTTATCTTCACAGGTCGTTTGATCGCATCATAAAGAGTGAGAGTCACATTTCCTGATGGGTCAGTCACAGCTTCTTGGAGCACTTGCTGGCCTAGAGGATTGAAGACAAGCTCTTCAATGGAAGAAGATTGTACAGGGGTAGGTTCTACCAAAGTCATCTTTTGTATCTTACCGTTGGCATCTTCAAGACGGGTAGATTTTAAATCATTTTTAAAATCATATTCTTTAATAGTAGCAATAAAATTCTCAAGATGGGTGCCATACCATTCTTTAGAAACGGTTTGCTGACCTAAATGATTATATTCATATGTTAATCGCTTACTAATAGTTTTACCTGTCATTTGCTCGAGAGCTTGTAAACGACCCATATAGTTATATTTATAGCAAATTCTTCGATCTGAGGCCTCTCTTGCTTCTAATAAATGGAAGGCATTATGAATAAAAGTAGTGGCTTTGTATAAAGCGCCTGTTTTGTCAAAAGCTTCATTTTTAAAGAGTCGCCCTAAGGGGTCACGATGATAAACTGTATAATTTCCTTGAATATCAAAGGCAACTTTTAAGGATCCATCCAAATTATAAATAAATTTTTCCACTCTTTGATCAGGATAGAGGATAAGGATAGGCTTACCATAAACATTGTATTGGGTGTAAGTAGTACAACCTTTTGCATCCGTTTGAGCTATCACGCGATTGAGTACATCATAGCTTGTCTGCTTAGAGGGATTGATAAGGTTAAAGTTTTCGTCCATGACGGCCGGATAAATCACTTGAGTCTCACGACCTAAGCTATCATATTCATAGGTAGTTTGATTACCACACTCGTCAATAAATGCTCTCTTATTGCCTTTTAAATCATAATGAAAATAAGTTTTTTTAGTCTGATTATTGTTATCTGAAACTTCACTACTAATTAAACGATTGGCAAAATCATAGGCATGGATAATTTGTTGAAAAATACCTGTAGGGCTGATACATGTTTGTTTTAATAGGTTGCCATTTAAATCATAACTTTTCTCGGTAAGCCCTTTAACTTCATCTGAGGAAGTAATAAGCTTTTGGCGTTCATCATACGTGTTGTTGATGGAATAATAATGCTGATTATTTGCATCGTAATAGTCTTCTTGAATAACCTTCGCTTGGTGGTTGTAGAGATAGATGATTTTTTTTATAAGATGAGTTTGGCCGGTAGAAAGATTTAATGCCCTCTCTTCTATGCTTTCTGGTAAACCTAAGGCAGGATGGTCCGTACGATAGCTAATCGTTTTTATCTGCCTTTCGCTGACGTTGGTAAGGTCGTTTATATTTTTTGAAGATCCATCGTCTTTGCCAATACTGGTGACCTGCCCAGCTTGATTGTAAGAGTAAAATTCTCTTAGAATAATTTTGTTGTTAATGCATGTTAACTTGGACTGAGGGTAGGGAGTATTAGGGAAATATGCATAAATTATTTTTTTTCCATTATCTTCTTCTGTACTTTTTAAAAGATCATTTGCATATTCATAGGTTATGCTATAGTGCTCTATCCCATTTTTTAAAGGATAACCATCGTGGCCTATTTGAATAGCTAGCGTGCATGTGCCAGTAAGGTTGCCATATAGGGTTTCTTTAATTAAACGATGATGGGTGTCATAAGAAAAGGAGTGGGCAATAAGAATAGTACCCTGAGCATCGGCTATATAACGCGTACGAAGCTGCTTGCTGTTTTTCTTTTTCTCTGAAGCTTGAGTCCATATTAATTTTTCTAGGCGAAAAAATTGGCCGGCTGAATCGTAATTTTCAATATCTGTTATATATCCATCGCAGAAGCGATAAATGGTTTTGCAATTAAGAGCATCATAGACCTCCGTATACCCTTCATGATAAACAAACCTACGAGTAACAATAGCTGTGGCATCTTCTCCTACAGGGCTTTTTTGAACTTTAACTTTCCCGGCATGAGGATGGTCTTTTTCATAATATTCATATTCTACATAACGGCCTTCTGGTAATTCGCGTCGGCTGATGAGATAACCTTCTTGGGAAGGGTGCTTTTGATAGTGATAAGCAATAGAAGGAGCGCTCGAGGAAATGACTTCGGCAATTAAACAAGGATTATGGAAGCGATAGGTGACTTGTTGGTTATCATGGGTTTGAATGATACATTGCTTATAAGGATCATCGCTATGTTGAATTTTCAGCCAGCTATAAAGATGTTCATCAGCAAAGTCAGAGACTTTTACAGCTTTTAAGCGATTTTGCTGATCATATTCATACGAAATTTTGTGCGTAGAGGTAAAATGGCCTGCCTCTCCTGGCGTAGATGTGTTAAATAGGTTAGGGAAGTTACACTGCCATCCCGATAAAAAACAGTCTTCTCCCGTGTGATATCTGCGCAGACTGAGAGGAGCCGGCCCGCTAAGATGTAAATCGTTTTGAGCTTCCGTGTACTGGCCGGTCATGATATTTACTGAATCAAATACATAAGTAGGATTTTGCCACTCATGCAAGGAAGGTAATAATGAAGAAGAGAGGAGCTCTTGCGTATAGGCACCGTAGGAATTGATGAATAAAATAATAAATAAGCAAATAAGCTTTTTCATGAACTAACCAAAATTAAATAACAGAAATAGCTTAACCAAGAATAAACTTAAAGGGCAAGAGACAATCTATTTATAATGAAATTTTATGATTTAAAAATAAAATTTACATATGAATTTTTTTTAATCTATTCCGCTGTATATTTTTTCTGAAATATTTTCTGGTCGATTTTACTTTAGCTTCGCAGGGAGAAAAGAGTTAGCTCAAGTAAAAACGTGCTTGAAGATTGCTTTTAGCTTTCTTATTCAGAAAGCTCAGTTTTTAGCTGATAAAGAAAAGACTTTGTTTCACTAGCTAAACAGATGCCCTAATGGAAAATTGTTGATAAAAAATATCAATCAGAAAAAAATTAGGTTAAATGCCAGCTAATGGCAAATGTCCTTATTTTGGTTTGGCTAAAAGAATAAGATTGATTCTTTGTATTTGAGAAAAACGGCTCTTTTTGGTGCCTTGTTTTAATCCTTCTACCGAATGATGGAATACAATATGCCTAGCTTCTTCCTGTCAAGAAAAGTTGTTCTCACAGCCATAACACTCTGCAGAAAAAGAGAAAAGCTCCTTGTCCTTATAAATGTGTAGGTTAGTTTAGACTTGCTTAGTTGCGGGAAGGAAAGCGGATTACTTGTTTAAAGATAAGAGGGCTGAAAGTTTTTTTATTTCATTCTAGCTCATCCCCATTTAAAAAGTATTTAAGTCTATTCTACAATTGAAAACACTGTCTTATTTTTCGGCGATATCTTTCAAAGGATTTTCCGCTAATTCAAGCCATTGCAGCTGAGGCAGCTGCCCTATTTCTGTAGGCAGAGCGGAGAGCTGGTTTTGATTTAAGTAAAGCCCTTTCAGCTGAGACAATTGCCCGGCTTCTGCAGGAAGGCTGGTGAGCTGGTTTTGATCTAAGTCAAGATGTCGCAGCTGAGACAATTGCCCGATTTCTGCAGGCAGAGCGGAGAGCTGGTTTTGATTTAAGCAAAGCCTTTGCAGCTCAGACAGCCGCCCAATTTCTGCAGGCAAAGTGGTGAGCTGGTTTTGATTTAATTCAAGCCTTTGCAGCTTAGACAGCTGCCCAATTTCTGCAGGAAGGCTGGTGAGCTGGTTTTGATCTAATTCAAGCGTGTGCAGCTTAGACAATTGCCCGATTTCTGCAGGCAGAGCGGAGAGCTGGTTTTCTCTTAAGTCAAGCCATTCCAGCTGGGACAGCCGCCCAATTTCTGCAGGCAAAGTGGTGAGCTGGTTTTGATTTAATTCAAGCCTTTGCAGCTGAGATAGCTGCCCGATTTCTGCAGGAAGGCTGGTGAGCTGGTTTTGATTTAAGTAAAGATATTGCAGCTCAGACAGCCGCCCAATTTCTGCAGGCAAAGTGGTGAGCTGGTTTTGATTTAATTCAAGCCTTTGCAGCTTAGACAGCTGCCCAATTTCTGCAGGAAGGCTGGTGAGCTGGTTTTGATCTAATTCAAGCGTGTGCAGCTTAGACAATTGCCCGATTTGTGCAGGCAGGTTGGTGAGCTCGTTTTCTCCTAAGCCAAGAATTTGTAGCTCAGACAACTGCCCGATTCCTGCAGGCAGAGCGGTAAGCTGGTTTTCTCTTAAGTCAAGCGTTTGCAGCTGAGATAACTGGCATATTTCTGGGGGTAAATAAGTCAAGCCTATTCTAGATAAATCTAAAGCCGTGATGTTTTCACGATTTTCTGCAATCCAATCTCTAAGAAGCTCTCCTTGTTTTTCTAAAGGTAAATACTTGATCTTTTCTTGATCTAAGAACTCCCCTCCACCAGGCAGTGTTTTCCACATTAGCAGGCGATTAATGCTAATAAGATAAGAGGAATAATTAGCTAGCGTATAATATCTCTTTTCCTGGGTTTTCCATTTAAATTCTAACTCCGCGGGAGCAAGAGATTTAGATAGAGCAAAGGCTTGTTTAAAGATTGCCTTGACTTTTTCTATTTCTGAAGGTCTATCTTCGAGCTTATAAATTTTATCTACAATAAAGGTCTGCTTGTTAATATCTCCTTGAGGAACATGCACTTTACCTATTTGCTTATAAAGAGAAGGCATCACTTCAGAAGCTAGCAGATGATGCCATCTTTTACAGACGCCAAATAAGGAAGGAACTGCGCAAGCCTCTAAGATAGGGAGTAGCAATTCATTGGGCAAGCTTTCAATAGAGGCTGAAGGGATAGGATGCATTTTATTTCCTTGGGTAGTGATAACTTTTTCAGCATTTTTGTTTTTTGAAGCAATATAAAAAAATTTAAAAAGCAAGTCAAACGAATTTGTATCCTTATCAATGAAAAACATCTCATAGATAATCCGCCTCGCTTTTTTTTCAGATAGATTCAAGGAAAGGGTGGAGGCCTTCCAAGCATCCAGGAGCAACCACAGGTTTTGGGGATTAAGTGACGCGGCAATTTGGGTGTGGCTAAAAGAATGAGATTGATTCTTTGCCTTATTTGAGAAAAACGGCTCTTTTTGGTGCCTTGTTTTAATTCTTCTACCGTATGATGGAATACAATACGCCTAGCTTCTTCCTGTCAAGAGAGGTTGTTCTCCCAGCCATAGCAATCTGCAGAAAAAGAGAGAAACTTCTTGTCGTTATAAATGTGTAGGTCAGTTTAAATTTGCTTAGTTGCCGGAAGGAAAAACCGATTACTTCTTTAAAGATAAGATGGCTAAAAGTTTTATATTTCATTTTAGCTCACCCCAATTTAAAAAGTACTTACAACCATTCTACAATTGAAAACGCTGCCTTATTTTTTTGGCGATATCTTTCAAAGGATTTTCCGCTAATTCAAGCGTTTGCAGCTGAGGCAGCTGCTCGATTTCTGTAGGAAGTGTGGTTAGCTGGTTTTGGCCTAATTTAAGCACTCGTAGTTGAGACAGCTGACCAATTTTTGTAGGCAGAGCGGTGAGCTGGTTTTGATTTAAGTCAAGCACTTGCAGCTGAGACAGCTGCCCTATCTCTGCAGGAAGAGTGGTAAGCTGGTTGTTATCTAAGTAAAGCAATTTAAGCTGAGACAGCTGCCATATCTCGGTTGGAAGAGTGGTGAGCTGGTTGCTGTCTAATTCAAGCGTTCCCAGCTGCGATAGCTGCCCTATCTCTGCCGGAAGAGTGATAAGCTGGTTATTTTTTAAGTAAAGTGCTCGGAGCTCTGGTAGCCGCCCTATCTCTGCCGGAAGGGAGGTGAGCTGATTTCTATGTAAGTCAAGCTCTTGTAGCTGTGATAGCTGCCCTATCTCTACCGGAAGGGAGGTGAGCTGGTTTTGGCTTAAGTCAAGCCATTGCAGCTGAGACAACTGCCCTATCTCTGTCGGAAGGGCGGTGAGCTGATTTCTATGTAAGTTAAACTCTTGCAGCTGAGATAACTGGCTTATTCCTGCAGGCAGAGAGGCGAGCTGGTTTCGGCTTAAATTAAGCTCTTGCAGCTGAGACAATTGGCATATTTCTGGGGGTAAATAAGTCAAGCCTACTCTAGATAAATCCAAAGCCGTAA
>NZ_JRXI01000212.1:0-2729 GCF_000813645.1 Neochlamydia sp. TUME1
AAGCGGATTACTTCTTTAAAAATAAGATGGCTAAAAGTTTTTTATTTCATTTTAGCTCACCCCAATTTAAAAAGTACTTACAACCATTCTACAATCGAAAACGCTGCCTTATTTTTTCTGGAATATCTTTTAAAGGATTATCCGCTAAGTGAAGCCCTTGCAGCTGAGACAGCTGCCCGATTTCTGCAGGCAGAGCGGTGAGTTGGTTTTGATTTAAGTTAAGCGCTCGCAGCTCAGGCAGCTGCCCGATTTCTGCAGGCAGGCTGGTGAGCTGGTTTTGGCTTAAATCAAGATCTAGCAGCTGAGGCAATCGCCCGATTTCTGCAGGCAGGCTTGTGAGCTGGTTTCGGTTTAATTCAAGCCTTTGCAGCTGAGATAATTGTCCGATTTCTGTAGGCAGGCTGGTGAGCTGGTTTTGATTTAATTCAAGCGTTTGCAGCTGAGGCAATTGCCCGATTTCTGTAGGCAGAGCGGTGAGCTGGTTTTGATTTAATTCAAGCGTTTGCAGCTCAGACAGCTGCCCTATTTCTGCAGGAAGGCTGGTAAGCTGGTTTTGATTTAATTTAAGCGTTTGCAGCTCAGACAGCTGCCCTATTTCTGCAGGAAGAGCGGTGAGCTGGTTTTGGCTTAAATCAAGATCTAGCAGCTGAGGCAATTGCCCGATTTCTGCAGGCAGGCTGGTGAGCTGGTTTTGATTTAATTTAAGCGTTTGCAGCTTAGGCAGCTGCCCTATTTCTGCAGGAAGACTGGTGAGCTGGTTGCGATTTAAGTAAAGTACTTGCAGCTTAGGCAGCTGCTCGATTTCTGCAGGCAGGCTGGTGAGCTGGTTGAAGCTTAAGATAAGCGCTTCCAGCTGAGACAGCTGCCAGATTTCTACAGGCAGACTGGTAAGCTGGTTTTGATTTAAGTAAAGCAATTGTAGCTGAGACAGCTGCCCGATTTCTGCAGGAAGGCTGGAGAGTTGGTTTCGAGTTAAGTTAACCCGTTGCAACTGAGACAGCTGCCCTATTTCTGCAGGCAGGCTAGTGAGCTGGTTTTGGTTTAATTCAAGCCTTTGCAGCTGAGATAATTGTCCGATTTCTGTAGGCAGGCTGGTGAGCTGGTTTTGATTTAATTCAAGCCATTGCAGCTTAGATAATTGGCATATTTCTGAGGGTAAATAAGTCAAGCCTGCTTTAGATAAATTTAGCAAAGTTAGGTCTTTACAATTTTCTTCAATCCAATCTCTAAGAAGCTCTCCTTTTTTTTCTAGAGGCAAGTGCTTAATTTCTTCTCGGCTCAAGTATTCTTCCCCACCAGGAAGCTTTTTCCAAAGTAAAAGGCGATTAATATTTAAAAGATAAGAAGAGTAATTAGCCAGAGTTAAGCCTCTTTTTTCTTCTGTTTTCTCTTTAAATTCTAAAGGAGAAATAGATTTAGCTAAGGTAAAAACTTGTTTAAAAACTCGATAAACTTTTTCAGTAGAGGTAAGTACAGGATTGAGTTGATAAACTTTAGCTAACATAAGAGTTCGCTGGGTAGTGGCATTCCCCCTGGGGAAGTGAAGCTGGGCTATTTTTTTATAAAGAGAAGGCATGATTTCAGTAGCCAGCAGATGATGCCATCTTTTACAGACGCTAAATAAGGAAGGAACTGCGCAAGCCTCTAAGATAGGGAGCAGCAATTCATTGGGCAAGCTCTCAATAGATGTGGATGAGATAGGATGCATTTTATTTCCTTGGATAGGGATAGCTTTCCAGCATTTTTATTTGTTAGAACAATATAAAAATTAAAAAAGCAAGTCAACTGAATTCGTATCCTTATCAATGAAAAACAACTCACAAATGATCTAATAGCGCTTTTTTCTCAGATAGATTCACGGAAAGGGGGGAGACCTTCCAAGTATTTAGGAGCAGCCACAGGTTTTTGCGATTAAGTGATGCGGCAATTTTGGTGCGGCTAAAAGAATGAGATTGATTCTTTGCCTTATTTGAGAAAAACGGCTTTTTTTGGTGCAATGTTTTAATTCTTTTACCGAATGATGAAATACAATACGCCTAGATTCTTCCAGTCAAGAAAGGTTGTTTTCCCAGCATAGCAATCTGCAGAAAAAGAGAAAAGCTTCTTGTCGTTACAAATGTGTAGGTTAGCTTAAGCTAACTTAGTTGCGGGAAGGAAAGCGGATGACTTGTTTAAAGATAAGATGGCTAAAAGTTTTTTATTTCATTTTAGCTCACCCCAATTTAAAAAGTACTTACAACCATTCTACAATTGAAAACGCTGCCTTATTTTTTTGGCAATATCTTTCAAAGGATTTTCTGCTAATTTAAGCGTGTGCAGCTTAGACAGCTGCTCGATTTCTGTAGGAAGTGTGGTTAGCTGGTTTTGGCCTAATTTAAGCACCCGTAGTTGAGACAGCTGACCAATTTCTGTAGGCAGAGCGGTGAGCTGGTTTTGATTTAAGTAAAGCAGTTTAAGCTGAGACAGCTGCCTTATCTCGGTTGGAAGAGTGGTGAGCTGGTTATCTTTTAAGTAAAGCACTCGGAGCTCTGGTAGCCGCCCTATCTCTGCCGGAAGGGAGGTGAGCTGATTTCTATGTATTAGTAGGAGTACAAATTAGCTGACACTTACTACCTTTAAAACTATGTTTAAAGCATATGAAATATTCAGATGCTCGTTTATTACCCCCAGTCATTCAGCAACAGCTTCGGCATAAAGCTGTAGAGTTGTTTTTAAATGGTAAAAATCCT
>NZ_JRXI01000213.1:0-12672 GCF_000813645.1 Neochlamydia sp. TUME1
TAATAAAGTTGAAAGAGACCTGGCTAAAGTAAGATTTGCCTAAAGATTGCATTTACCTTTGCTGCTTCAGAAAGCTTTTCTTCTAGCTTATAAATCCTATCTACAATAAGAGCCTGCTCCTTAGCATTTCCTTGAGGAACATGCACTTTACCTATTTGCTTATAAAGAGGGGGCATGGCTTCAGAAGCCAGCAGATGATGCCATCTTTTATAGACGCTAAATAAGGAAGGAACTACGCAAGCCTCTAAGATAGGGAGTAGCAATTCATTGGGCAAGCTTTCAATAGATGCCGAAGAGATAGGATGCATTTTATTTCCTTGGGTAGTGGTGACTTTTTCAGCATTTTTCCTTAGAAGAAATTTAATTTTCTTGCAAAGAGGTTGGATTAACATTTTGAAGAAGCTCTATAATTTCATCACGGTTAAATTGTTTTAAAAGCCGATGATCATCCACTCCTACAATATCTTCCATGAGTTTTCCTTTTCTAGTAATCATCTTGTCAATTTTTTCTTCAAAAGTGCCTTTGGTCACCAATTTGAAAACTTGAACTCCTCTAGTTTGGCCACTACGATGCACGCGGTCTGTCGCCTGATTTTCCCGGGCGGCATTCCACCAGCGATCATAATGGATAACAACAGAGGCAGCGGTTAGCTCTACTCCTAATCCCGCAGCTTGCAAAGAACCTAGAAAAACTTCACACTGTGGGTCTTCATTAAAGCGTTTAAGTTGCTCTCCTCGGTTAATCGTTGAACCCCGAATGGCAGCAAAGCCAATGTGGCGCTCTTCTAGATATTTTTGAATGATATCCAGCATGTTCAAATATTGAGAGAATACCACAACTTTCTGGTGACTTTCACGTGCTTCTTTCAATAGCTCGATGAAAAGATCCCATTTACCAGCTTGGTAGAGCTTATATTCAGAGGGGGTTTTTAGATAGCAGGCCGGATGGTCGCAGATTTGTTTTAAATATGAAAGGATAGCAAATATATGTAGGTAAGGGATAGGCTGACTTCCATGGGTAAGTTTATCCAGCACCACCTGTCGCGATTGTTCCACCACATTATTGTAGAGAATAGCTTGAGATTCTGTTAGTCCGCAATGGGAGATCTCTTCAGTTTTTTCTGGTAGATCGTTAAGGACATTTTCTTTCTTCCGTCTTAGCACGAAGGGATTTATCAATCGTGATAAGAGAGCTTTACGCTTTAAATCCTGCTTTTTATCGATAGGTTTAACAAAATACTCGCGATAATCTTTTTCACCAGGCATATAAGTAGGTAAAACTAAATCAAATAAAGATTTTAACTCACGCAGATGATTTTCTATAGGAGTACCTGTGAGCCCAAGGCGCATGTGGGCATTAACGTGGGCTAACGTGGCGTAAAGACGACTCCTATAGTTTTTTGCAATTTGAATTTCATCAAAAATTGCTAATTCAAAGGATATTTTAGAAAGCAATTGGTGTTCAATTCGCCAGACACCATAAGAAGTTAAGAGAATATCATAATGCTCCTGAAATTCATCCAGGCTGCGATGAGTGCCATAAAAGGTAGAAACACGTAAGTTAGGCAAGTACTGCGCAAGCTTATCCTGCCAATGGTAAATGACCGAGGTGGGGCAGATGATTAAAAAATAGCTGTTACCCTTTTGTTTTTGCTTTTCGCCATGATTGATAATAGCTGCGATTAGGGCCATCGCTTGGTGGGTTTTACCTAGTCCCATATCGTCGCAAAGTAGTCCTGACAGCCCCTGCTGATAAAGAAACCATAGCCAATGGAGACCCTTTTGTTGATAGGACCTTAGGCCACAACTTAGACCTAATATATTAGGTTCAGCAGGAATTTTAAATTCTATAAGCTCTTTTAAAAGATTGAAAGAAGAGGAGTGATTGGAATTTTTTCTTTTTTTCCTTCTTTTATAGGATCTAAGGCATTCAAACGAATCAGTTCAATCGTAGAAAGGGTTAGGAGATTATGACGTTTATCTAAGCGTTTTTTTGCAAGAAGCTTTAACCAATCATAGCGTTTGTCTTCAAAATCAATTAACCCAGCTTCTGTAAATTTAAAGCGCTGATTTTTTTTTGAAGCTGTCCATAGCTCTGCAATAGGAACAGCACCCTCTTCGGAGGTGTACTCTAAGTTAACCGTGTACCACCCGCGTGTATTAAAATCTGCTTTAGAAATAGCGCTTGCGGTAAGCTCAAGCTCTTTAGGAGGTGTAAGGCGTGGGTCAAGGCTTTTTATAAATGGCTTTAAGTTTTTGAGCTCATGCTCTAAAAAAAATAGATGATGCTCAGGTTTTATTTCCACTACCTTCTGATAAGCTAGGGGTAAGCGACAAGTTAAAGGGAGTTCAGCAAAGCCTTCTCCCTCTACATAAGTAAATTCGTCAAAAAAATAAACTTCTTTAAGGGTGTATTCTGACAATAGATCAAAGGTGGGAATAACAAGGATGTGCTCGTCTTTAGTTAATTTTATTACTAATCCTGCATGGACAATAGGTTGCTTTTCACTAAAAAAGCCCGGAATAACTTTTAGCTCCTCGCGATTATTTCTGATAAACATAGGAATTTGATCAGGATTTAAGAAAGACCCAGGGCGCAAGGGAAGGCTTACAAGCGTAGTATTTTTAGCATAAAACCCTTGGCTCTCGATGTAAATCCAAGGGCCAAAATCCTTAGTTTTCAAAGTTTGCTCTTGGGTAGCTACTGTACGTTGAAAAGAAAGCAACCCTTTTTCTATATCCATTTTATAGTTTAGTAACGCCTCTAAGCTCGCTACGTGTGTTTCAAATCCTTTGTAAGTATTTAGCCACGTACGATGCTGCTGGACAAATTCTCCCACTTTTTCGGCAGGAACTAGGGTTTTCGCTTCTTTAAATCGCAGGCCTTCTAGCTTGTAAAAGCCCTCCTCTTCTAGATAAGCCCATGAATCAAAAAGCTGGGACATAGGCTTGCTAAGGTCTCCAGGGCAGTGAACGTAACACTGAATATGAAGGTTCCACTGTTCATCAAAAGCAATCGCATAGGAAGCTTTAAAGATCCCCTCATGAATAATACAGCCTTGTAAATGTTCTTTGATGAAAGCTAAATTTTCATCAAGTACTTGTGCTAGATGAGCCTGGCTAATCACTTTAGAGCTTAATAAGCCTAAAGGATCTAAAGGATAAAATCCTTTAAAAGGTACCAGTAGCCAACTTCCTAATTGAAAGCCTTGAGAAAGAGAGGGGGAGCTGGCAATAGGGGGAGGGGTTTTACTCGAGTCAATTAGAAAGCAAGCATGTGCTTTATCATAAGTTATTTTAATATTAGGGTCAGCTTTCAGTGGATACAAACGCAAAGGCGAATGAACGGTAGCTAAAGCAGGGATAATCAAAGGCAAATGCGTGTGGGGAATATAAAATTTGCAGTAGAGAGTAGGAAATTTCACACTCATGTAATTAGGGATACCTAGGGGCGTATAACTAAAATCTATTTGATAGGTTTCCCCAGCTTCTTGCAGAGACATCAGCCACTTTGCCAAGTCATTCCAAAAAGAGAGTGCATAGCTTAGCATAGGACTGGGACGACCTTCTTTCCAACGACGAATCTCTTCTGGCGATAGATTGGAAAATTTTAAAGAAGTTTCTTCCGTTTCTTTATAGCGATTAAAAAGTAGATGTTTTAATTGAGCGGCAGTAGCTTTTGTAGTGCTTTGGACTAAAAAAATTTGTTGCCGATTGGCATAGATGGTGTAAATCCCCTTGGAAGAAGGCCTAAACTTTACTTCCTCAAATTTCATCTGTTCAGCACAAAGATAACACAGCTTATTCCAAAGAGACTTTTCAAAGCGCTTATGAAGAGGTTGGCGGCTCTTGTTAAAAATATATAGATAGGCGGCAGCTAAATGGCGGCAAGCGGCCACATCTTCGCTTTCTTCACAGGAGCAAAAAGCATCCTTTAAACGGTTGACTTTATCAAATTGAAGAAAGGACCACACGCCTTGAGGATTTTTTTCATCCACTACTTTAACTTGATAGGTTTCTCCTGAAAACTCTACTTCTTTAACCTTTCCTGTTTGTAAGAGCTTCTCTCCTTTCTCCTGGAAGGGTTTAAGAACACTAGGTAGTGGCATATCAAATACCTAACAAAGAAGAAGTAGCAGCTAGGGAAAGTAGATAGCTAGTCCTATTACGAAGGTTTAATAAAAAAATTAGCTGAGCATTAATTCTTCTATACTCCTCTAAAAAAGGCAGGCTGGCCACTAAAGGAAGTCTATGATTAAGGCGATTAAGCATACTAATGGGAAATTGATAAGTTGAAAGCATTGAGTATAGCATTTTTAATGTTTTAGTGCGAATAACCGCTTATAGGTGTAGCTCTTTGCCAAAAAGGGTATTAAACAAGGGCTTGTGAAAGATGAGGCTTTCAAAAAATTATGGGACGGGATTGTATTTTAAAAGATAGCCTTGCTGGTCAGTAACTTTAGAGTAAATCCATGGATCATCATTCTCACGCATTAGCCGATCACAGCCCATGCTAAAACCGACAAAAAAGCCATACTTGCGCATAGCATCCAGCGTATATTGTGAGCTGCTAGGTAAATAGTTACTGCGAGGGCCATCAATAGGTGTAATTATTGTTTGATGAAAGCCAATGAGGCTTTCGGCGACAGGGCCCATCAGGGGGGTGGTACAGCAATAAGGCTGGTCTTGCAAAGAAGCGGGCTTAAGGTGGGCTAAATCGGCATCTTTCCCCCAAGGCTCTGCCCTAAGGCAAAATGAGATTAGAACAAGAGGAAAGAGAGTGAAGAGGTTGAGGGCTATACGAATAGGCATTTAGAAGGAAGTCTGAAAAGTTAATACCGGAAAGAGATGATTTTTGATCATATAATCTTTAGCTAATGTTTTGTATAAATGTTCATTAAATTCTTTTGCTCCTAGGCCTGCACCATTAATTCCTCCTATGTACCATCCCATTTCAAGACTTGTAGTAATAGCTCCTGCGGCCCAATTCCCATGATCAAAGAAGTAGTAAGCGGTAGCGATAAAAAGCGAATTGACTAAGAAGGCGGTAATAGCTGTATTTTTTTGTCCTAAATAGTAATAACCCGCTCCAGGAAGCAGAGCATTAAGTGTCTTAGCATGTCTGACTGACTTCGCATGTTGGTTATAAGTAGTGAGAAAATAGGATAAATTCTCATTAGAGCCTAAGCATGGACTGTGAAGGGCCGAAAAATTGGCATGAATGACATCTTCAGCATGTTGGAGATTCTCTGCGACTTTAGGGCGAACTTTTTGAAGGAGAGCAAAAACTTTTTCAGCTTTAGCTGGTTGGCCTGCTCTTGAATAAGCATCATAAAGAATTTGAAGAAGATTCTCAAAAGCTAGAAATTGAGCTGAGATATTAGTCAAGCTACTAGCTTCAAAAGCCTCTACAGCTTCTTGATATTTTTCACCTAAATAATAGCTTAAAATAATATCATATTCTATCTGCTGTTTTCGATAGAGCTGGCTTGAAGGAATAAGAATCAAAGCACGTTTATAGCTAGTAATAGCGCGATAAAGGTCATTTTCCCGAGCAAACTTGTTAGCTATAAGAAGTTCTTTAGCCCAATCTTCTTGCAGCTCTTCAGAAGTTAAATCCGGAAAAGCGGAGGGAAGATTTTCTATAACATGCACAGGCGCAGCAAATTGAATATTTGGTTCAAGTTGACCAGCTTCTTTACAAGAGCAAGCTACTAAGCATAGGCCTATTGAACCTAAAAATAGATTAGTAACGATCTTCACTGCCATCCGAATTTTCTGTATTAATAATATTAAAGAAATCCATCGCTTCATCAGTTTCGCAAACCCATTCCTTAGGGCGCCGGCTCTTGACACGATAGATATTTTGCTGATGTCTAGTGATGTTGTCAATTTCTTCTTCAGTATCTAAGATGATAGGATGAATAAAAATCATTAAATTTTGCTTTGTATTTTTAACTTGCTTATCACTAAAAGCTGCTCCTAAAACAGGAATGGATCCTAAGCAGGGAACTTGAGTACGGTTTCTTTCGTCCGTATCGCTTACCATTCCACTTAAGATTAAGAAAAACTTATTGGGAACATGTACTTTTGTTGTGGTCCTGTTAATTTTAGTAGTAGGGCCCACTATCTGGCTAGTTGCAGTGGAGCTGCTCGAAATTCCTCCAGAAACAATGGAGCTAACTTCTTCTTGAATTTCCAAAGTAACAATATCATTACTGCCAATGATGGGGGTAACCTTTAAATTAGTGCCGACATCTCGAAACTCGAAATTCTGTGTTAAAATAGTACCTAAGTTGTTAGCAATAGATTGCGTAGGAAACTGCGTGTTGAGGCCTACAAAAACTTCTGCTGGTGAGTTATCTTCGGTAAGAATTTTAGGATTCATGATAATGCGTGACATAGACCTTTGTGTTAAAGCTTTTACAAGGCCTCCTAAGGTCGCATATTCTTTTCCATTATGAGTGATGGTCTGCCCAATAACTCCTAGTACAAAACCGCTTACACTTGTAGCTTGGGCAGCAGCATTAGGAATTAAGCCAAGACCTGATGAAGCCATCCCAGCCGGTAGAGTAGAGGCTCCCGATAAGAAAGCTTCCGCACCAGAAGTATTGCCTCCACCAAAGTTGGAAGCTACATTAGTAGAGAAGTTTAAGGAATCGGTGATGTCTGTTTCTAAAATAAGCATTTCAAGTAGAACCTGGCGGAGAGGGACATCAATGTCGCCTAAGAGCTCTCTCATCTTATCAATAGCATCGCTTGTTCCCGTAAATATAAGCGAGTTTGAGGATTCAATCCATTGAACGCTATTAATAGAAGCTAAGAGGTCCGTATTGGTTCCGGCTCCAGAGGCTGTGAGGCTTTCAGCAATCCTAGCTAGAGCCTTAGCAATTTGCTCTCCTTTACGGTATTGCAACTTATAAATAGAAAATTGAGTTCTTTCAATGTGGCCTACAGGTAGTTCAGCATCAATTCTTTCTTTACGCTGAACTTTTTGGGGTGAAATAGGCTTGCCAGGATTGAGCTGAAAAACCCAGTTACCATCTTTATCTAAAACCCACTTACCATCAGGTCCTTTTCCATTGGGAATAGGCTCACCGGGCTCAAAGTACCAGTTACCTTGTTCATCAATTTTCCAATTACCTTTAGGGGGTCCACTACCATTAACAGCTGCTTCAGGAATAAATTGCCAGTTGCCATTTTTGTCCAAAATCCATTGACCTGTCTGCTGTTTTGTACCAAAATTAAGATCTTTAGGGTTAATTATTTGTGTCGTGGCTCCCGTCTGATCAAGATATTTTAAAATAGATAGGGTGCGTTCCACGAGATAAGGGCTTCCTACGATAAAAATACTATTGGCTGCTTTATGAGAGATGAAGTTAATTTTTTGATCTTGGGCAATTGGTTGGATAATTCGTCCTGCCAGTGCGATAAGTGCGTCTGCCGATTGAGAACGCACAACATATTGGCCGATAACCAGTCCACTTTGTGGGCTGTCCAAGCTGTTAAGTAAAGCGCTTATTTCTCTAATATTGGAGGATAGATCTGTAATTATTAGGTGATTAGTTTCTTTAAGTACTTCCACTAAAGCATTAGCAGAAATCATGGGTTTTAAAATCAAGGCAGCACGTTCTGCTTCTAGCGTATTTAGTCTAAAAACCTTAGTTATAATGTCGAAACTCTGCCTTTGATGGACACTCCCATCCTCGGTCACCACCTTGGAGATACCGGCAACTTTACTATTACGATGAATAATGATAGTGTTTTCTTGCTCGATCAATTCTAGGTCGTGGATACGTAGCTCTTGCAGTAGAGCTGTCATAATATTATCAATAGTGGTAGGTTCTTCTGAGACTATTGTAACAGTAAATTGTAAATCGTTTTCATCGAATACAAAATTCTTATTAGAAATGCGGCTAATGAAACGAATATATTCTGTAATAGCAACATTATTGAAATTAATAAGGATAGTTTTAGGAGGTTCATTGCTATTTGCAGGGCTAGCCGTAAGAGGCTTAAAGTTAGATGGAGAAGAAGAGTGTGTGCCAGTATCTTGGTTGGTCACGGAAGGCGCTGAGGATTGAAATAAGGGGGCAGAAGAAGAAGGAAATAGGGATGGCGTTTGGGGTGACGAGGAATCAGAGGTAAGAGGAGGTTGAAGAGGAGTACTAAAGTCTGCTGAGTGATTAGAGGCAGAGACATCCATGCTTGGCGAGGAAACCGTAGGCTTATGTTCTAGTGAGGAAGTAGGATTAAGCATGGAAGGAAGGTGAGTAGAACTCGAAGAAGCTGTAGAAGAATTGGGCGCCTGCGGGGAAGAGGAAGATTCAGAAGTCGTAGAGAGCTGAGTTGGAGAAATAGTTGGGGGCTGCAAAGAGGCAGGTTGAGCTTCTGAAGGCTGGGTAAGAGTAGGCAATAGTTCTGACACTGGTTGGTTGGCTCTGTTAAGAGAATCGGTAGGCTGTGCCCCTTCAGGTAGAGTATCAGCTGTATGAGGTTGGGGATAAGTAAAAAGTTTAGGATAGAAAAAGCGGCCAATTTCTGGCGATTCATTTTTCTCTTGAGTAGATGAAGAATCTGGGGGAGAAATAGCCAGAGGCGGCAAAGTGGCTGGTATTTCCTTATTATCTAATGCTTCATCACCACCATAGGGAAGTGTTGACGGCACAGAGTGTTCAGCTTTTATATAGGTGTAACAAAAGCATGAGATTAATATGAAGATAGCTAATGATAAAGCTTTAGGATAGGTATAATATTTTTTCATGTAGAGTAGGGGGTTATGTCATACTAAAAAGTCAGGATCATAGAGTCTCGATTGATTTAATGCAATTTTATAATTAATTTTTTGATTAAGCTATTTGATCATCCACCAACCTGTTTACTAGCTATAAGGTCATGAAAATCAGAGGAAAGGTGTTTTTTCCACTCTTATTCAAAAGATAGTAGATGAGCAAAGATTTCTATGAAAGGAACTATTAGGAAGAATGCTAAGGCATACAAAAGGGATTCTCAAGAGCATTACAGGAGAGGCGAGAAGGGCTTTTTTAAAAGTAGAGGCTTTCACGGCAGAGGCAAAAGAGGCAGGCTTAATAGGCGAATAGCCTTAGACACAGACTGAGGTAATGTTAGCTTTAAGCATCTTCATAAGCTTTGCAAGCTAGAATCGGACAAAAAAAAGTAGGTGGGTGTTTTTAATCCTTTCCGTAGGGAGAAGTATTTGGCTAAATTACCTTTATACTTTAAGATTTGAGCTTATTGGAGAAACAAAAACAGCTTCTTCTTATCCTTCGCATTTTTTTTAAGCAGGAAAAGATTCTTTAAAGCTTTTCCTAAGAAAGAAAGCTTAAGAAGTCTATTAGGATGGCGAGTAAATAACGCGAGTTATCGGATAAGAAAACCCTCTAAGGCTGCTTCAATTATACCTAAGCTGTAAGCCAACTCATTAACTTTTGCTTTTCCGTGCGAGTAAATTGCATGCGGGGCTTACAGGGCTCGTAAGCATAGGCCACTATTCCGCTGATTAGATTGGCAAAAAAATTCCAAGGGCTGCGATGTCCGAGGATTTTCGATTTGACAAGAGTTTCTCAATTTATTTTTAACGCTTTCAATCCCCTCTCTTTCTTAATAAAATCTTATCTACCAGTGAAATTAGCTTGTTTTTCATATTCTTTCTAAGCCTAGTAATAATTTCTAAGCCCTTGTCGTAAAGCTTGATAAACAATTGGTGAGTGAGTAGAGCAGGAGAATTTCACTCCTACCCCCTCTTAGAGCCGGACGGGAGCCTCTCGACTCATCCCGCTCTCATTATCTAAACCGTTGGTATATAAACAAGCTTCCAATGAACGAATAAATGGGGAGAAGACTTTGCAATCTGCGCTATATAGTGACATGCCTTGACCTTGTGTCTATTGTATTTGCGATATTTTCGTTTTGTCCATTTACACAAATAGTCATTTACGTTCCTCCATAGCCAGCTCCCTTACAAGTCTTTAAAAGAGAACAAAGCTTATTTGCCACATGCGTTCCCATGCAAATCAAAGAGGTAAAAGAACTCATATTCGAAGTGCCTTACGACAAAGCTGTAGTAATAGTAGAAGGCTATCAAGCTTTTGAGAGTACCTCTTGCTATGCAGGCTTTGAACAAAGATGGGTAGTCATCTTCAGTCAGGTGACCTATCAAAGAGAATACCGTACTTGATCTAAGCATTAACTTAAGGACAGTGAAAAAGAAGCTAAAGCCTTTACTAAGCTCATGCAGCAAGAGTTTTCATGTCCAAACGATGCTAAGCGTCTATTAGATAATTTTGTAAAAAACTTAAGTATATACAAATTATAGAATCTCAAATGATAGCAACTCAAAAGCATGCTACGTCTGGTCGGCCCAAAGCTGAGCAAAAACCTTCTATATCTAGCTATCACCTACAAGGCACAGTAACTTGCTCTTTGCTTAACAAGTTAGCCAATGCCCACGGGTGATAAGGATACGAATTCGTTTGACTTGCTTTTTTAATTTTTTTATATTGTCTTTAAATAATAAAAATGCTGAAAAAGTCATCATTACCCAAGAAAATAAAATGCATCCTATCTCTTCGACATCTATTGAAAGCTTGCCCAATGAATTGCTGCTCCCTATCTTAGAGGCTTGCGTAGTTCCTTCCTTATTTAGCGTTTGTAAAAGATGGCATCATCTGCTAGTTTCTGAAGTCATGCCCTCTCTTTATAAGCAAATAGGTAAAGTGCATGTTCCTCAAGGAAATGTTAACGAGCAGGCTCTTACTGTAAATAGGATTTATAAGCTAGAAGAAAAGCTTTCTGAAGCAGCAAAGGTCAATGCAATCTTTAGGCAAATCTTTACTTTAGCCAAGTCTCTTTCAACTTTAGAATTTAAATGGAAAACAGAAGAAAAAAAAGGCTTAACGCTGGCTAATTACTTTTCTTATCTCTTAAATATTAATCGTCTTTTACTTTGGAAAAAACTTCCTGGTGGGGAAGAATACTTGAACCAAGAAGAAATTAAGCACTTGCCTCTAGAAAAAAAAGGAGAGCTTCTTAGAGATTGGATTGAAGAAAATTGTAAAAACATCACGGCTCTAGATTTATCTAAAGCAGGCTTGGCTTATTTACCCCCAGAAATAGGCCAATTGTCTCAGCTGCAAGAGCTTAAGTTAAGCCAAAACCAGCTCGCCAGTCTTCCTGCAGAAATAGGGCGGCTGTCTAAGCTGCAAGGGCTTCACTTAAATCAAAACCAGCTCACCAGCCTTCTTACAGAAATCGGGCAGCTGTCTCAGCTGGCATGGCTTTACTTAGAAGAAAACCAGCTTACCGCTCTGCCTACAGAAATCGGGCAGCTGTCTAAGCTGATAGGTCTTGACTTAAATCAAAACCAGCTCACCAGTCTTCCTGCAGAAATAGGGCGGCTGTCTAAGCTGAAAGAGCTTTACTTAAATCAAAACCAGCTCTCCAGCCTGCCTGCAGAAATCGGGCAATTGTCTCGGCTGCAAAGGCTTGAATTAAATCAAAACCAGCTCTCCAGCCTGCCTGAAGAAATCGGGCAATTGTTTAAGCTGCGAACGCTTTACTTAAATCAAAACCAGCTCTCCAGCCTGCCTGCAGAAATCGGGAAACTGTCTGAGCTGCAAAGGCTTGAATTAAATCGAAACCAGCTCACCAGCCTTCCTGCAGAAATCGGACAGCTGTCTCAGCTGCAATACTTCTGCTTAAATCAAAACCAGCTCGCCAGTCTTCCTGCAGAAATAGGTCAATTGTCTCGACTAGAAGCGCTTGACTTAAATCAAAACCAACTCACCAGCCTTCCTGCAGAAATTGGGCAACTGTCTCAGTTGGCATGGCTTTACTTAAGCCAAAACCAGCTCGCCAGCCTTCCTGCAGAAATAGAACAACTGTCTCAGTTGCAAACGCTTGAATTAGCGGAAAATCCTTTGAAGAATATTGCAGAAAAAATAAGGCAGCGTTTTCAATTGTAGAATGGCCGTAAGTACTTTTTAAATGGGGGTGGGCTAAATGAAATAAAAAAAATTTAGCCATCTTATCTTTAAACAAGTAATACGCTTTCCTTCCCGCAACTAAGCAAGCTTAAACTAACCTACGCATTTGTAACGACAAGAAGTTTTTCTCTTTTTCTGTAGAGTGTTATAGCTGGGAGAACAACTTTTTTTGATAGGAAGAAGCTAGGCGTATTGTATTCCATCATGCAGTAGAAGAATTAAGGCAAGGCACCCAAAAGAGCCGTTTTTCTCAAATAAGGCAAAGAATCAATCTCATTCTTTTAGCCAAACAAAAATTGCCGCGTCACTTAATCCCCAAAACCTGTGGCTGCTCCTAAATGCTTGGAAGGTCTCCCCCCTTTCCGTGAATCTATCTGAAAAAAAAGCGAGGTAGATTATCTGTGAATTGTTTTTCATTGATAAGGATACGAATTCGTTTGACTTGCTTTTTTAATTTTTTATATTGTCTTTAAAAAATAAAAATGCTTAAAAAGTTATTACTACCCAAGGAAATAAAATGCATCCTATCTCTTCGACATCTATCGAAAGCTTGCCCAATGAATTGCTGCTCCCTATCTTAGAGGCTTGCGTAGTTCCTTCCTTATTTAGCGTCTGTAAAAGATGGCATCATTTGCTAGCTTCTGAAGTCATGCTCCTTCTTTATAAG
>NZ_JRXI01000214.1:0-1406 GCF_000813645.1 Neochlamydia sp. TUME1
TTTAGCCAAGTCTTTTTCAGCTTTAGAATTTAAAGTGCAAATAGAAGAAAAGAGGGATCTTACTCTGGCTAACTACTCTTCTTATCTCTTAAATATTAATCGCCTTTTACTTTGGAAAAAACTTACTGGTGGGGAAAAATACTTGAGTCGAGAAGAAATTAAGCACTTGCCTCTAGAGAAAAAAGGGGAGCTTTTTAGAGATTGGATTGGAGAAAATTGTGACAAAATCCCGGCTTTAAATTTATCTTTAGATTTATCTAGAATAGGCTTGACTTATCTACCTCCAGAAATATTCCAGCTATCTCAGCTGCAAGCGCTTGATTTAAGCCAAAACCAGCTCACCGCTCTTCCTATAGAAATTGGGCAGCTGTCTCAGCTGCAATGGCTTAACTTAAGCCAAAACCAGCTCACCAGTCTTCCTGCAGAAATTGGGCAACTGTCTCAGTTGGCATGGCTTTACTTAAGCCAAAACCAGCTCGTCAGCCTTCCTGCAGAAATAGAACAACTGTCTCAGTTGCAAACGCTTGAATTAACGGAAAATCCTTTGAAGAATATTGCAGAAAAAATAAGGCAGCGTTTTCAATTGTAGAATGGCCGTAAGTACTTTTTAAATGGGGGTGGGCTAAAATGAAATAAAAAAACTTTTAGCCATCTTATCTTTAAACAAGTAAGCCGCGCTTAAATCAAAACCAGCTCACCAGTCTTCCTGCAGAAATCGGCCAGTTGTCTCAACTAGAATGCCTTACTTAAACAACAACCAACTTGCCAACTTTCCTGCAGAGATAGGTTAGCTTTCTCAGCTGTAATTCCTTAACTTAGAGAACAACCAGCTTGCCTCCCTTCCGGCAGAGATAGAGCAGCTTTCGCAGCTGGTAGACCTTCGTATAAATAACGCGAGTTATTGGATAAGGAAATAGTTGAAAAAAAGACCTTCCCATGGTTTAAAAATGTTTTTCACCAAAAAAACTTTAAACATGGAAGGTCAAAATGATTGAAAAAGATATCGATTTATTAATCTCCATTTTTTGTGATGTAGAGGATTTTTGTAAACAATTTGAGCCTGAATGGCGCAAAATATTGGTTGAGCCACCCAAAACCTTTAATTGGAAAGAGCAATAAAAGAAAACCGATGGTCAAAATTATCATTAAGCGAAGCGATGACAATTATCCTCATGTTTCATAAAACTGGTTATAGAACTTTTAAAGACTATTATACGCGACAAGTCATTCCTTCAATGAGAAAATATTTTCCTAGCATCCTTTCCTGTAATAAGTTCATTACTTTAATAGACTTCTTTCGAAATTAAATTTATGAGTATACTTGTGCCTAAAAAAGAGCGAGGGCACAATGAAATTTGAAATAGTAAAAGATTTAGATGATGAAAGATTTCGTTGTCTAGCTGGTG